>NZ_BAACAP010000074.1:0-12511 GCF_045865695.1 Scytonema hankhaensis NUACC26 | reverse complement strand
GGTTTCGTTCCTCAAACGCCACGTCACTCAACGGGGGAAACCCCCGCACTTTTTGTGGCTCCCCAACCTACTTCGTCTCTTAAAATAGAATGTTAAGCGAGACTCTTCCCTATGGAAAAGCACAAGCAAAAACGCAAGCGTGGAGTTATCCTCAGCGTTGCAGGATTGAATAAGTTACAAGAAGCTAGATACCAGACGGAGCTCCAGGACAATGACGGTGCAAAGTTTACCTTGGAGGAGTTAAGCTACCGTACTCAGTTAGCTCCGTTTACAGTTTCTAAGGTGCTAGCACGGGAAGAAGGAGTTGATAAGCAAACTCTAGAGTATTTCTATAGAGCTTTTGGTTTGGAGTTAACTATAAGTGACTATCTTAGAGTTGGGAGTGGAAAGTCGGGAGTTGGAAATGGTGAAGGAATTCCCCCTACTCCCCATTCCCTACTCCCTACTCCCTACTGTGATTGGGGAGAAGTTGTTGATGTTTCAATATTTTTTGGACGCAACGAGGAACTCACGCAGTTAGAAGATTGGATTTTGAACGATCGCTGTCGGCTCATTGTTCTACTGGGAATGGGAGGAATTGGCAAATCTTCCCTATCAGTAAAATTAGCAACTCAAATTCAAACACAATTTGAGTTTGTGGTTTGGCGGAGTCTTCGTAACAGCCCATCTCTTTTAGATTTATTAACGAGTTTGCTGAAGTTTTTTGCAAACGGTCAAGCAATAAACTTATCTCCAAATAGTAGCAATGTCTCGCAAGAAGATGCTACGCGATTGCGTATTGCAGAATTCATGGAACACTTGCGATCGCATCGCTGCTCGATCGTATTAGATAACGTGGAGTCCATATTAGCCAGTTGCGAAGACTCAGGACATTACCAACCGGGCTATGAAGACTACCAAGAACTTTTCAAGCAAGTAGGAGAAACATCCCACCAAAGCTGTGTCGTGCTAACCAGTCGTGAAAAGCCTCAAGAAATTACAATTTTAGAAGGGGAAACTTTACCCGTTAGAACTTTACATTTATCAGGTTTAGATACTAGTGCAGCGCTAGAGTTAGTGAGAACCAAAAGTTTTTTCTGTGGTTCGGATGCAGATTGGCAAAAATTAATACAGCATTATTCAGGTAATCCTCTGGCACTGAAAATTATTGCTACTACAATTCAGGAATTGTTTGATGGCGATCTTAAAGAGTTTCAAACTCAAGGGACTACAGTATTTGGAAGCATTTATGACTTACTGAAACAGCAATTTTACCGTCTTTCTGCACTAGAGAAAGATTTAATGTACTGGTTAGCTATTAACCGAGAACCAGTGACAATAGCAGAGTTGCGAGAAGATTTAGTCCTACCTATATCTTCCATGAAACTTTTGGAAGCATTAGATTCCCTTTGCAGGCGAAATTTAATTGAAAAAAAATCAGCCCCACAAACTTCCGTACAATTTACTCTCCAACCTGTGGTGATGGAATATGTTACGAGAAATTTGGTTCAACAGGTATGTAGTGAAATTCAGGAATGGGGACAAGGGAATAAGAGGGACAAGGAAGACAAGGGAGAGGGGGGAGACAAGGGGGAATTTTTCTCAGCGTCTACTTTCTTGTTTCAAAGCCATGCATTGATGAAAGCAACTGCTAAAGATAATATTAGAATTGCCCAAGCTAAGTTGATTCTTCAACCTGTTATCGAGCAATTACTGTCAAACCTACGTACTAAATCAGCAATTGAAAATCTGCTTTTTCAAGTTTTATATGAACTACGAAGGATAGGACAAGGTAACCCACGAGAAAAAGTAGCCAATTCTCCCTTTTCCCCCATTCTCCCTTCGTTAGAACCAGGATATGCGGGTGGTAATATTCTTAATTTGCTGTGTCATATACAAAGTGACTTGACTGGTTGCGATTTCTCGCACCTCACAATTTGGCAAGCGTATCTCCAAGAAACTTCTTTAAAACGAGTGAACTTTACTGGTAGCGATTTATCTAAGTCTGTCTTTGCTAAAACTTTCTCTAGCACTGTATCTATAGGATTTAGCCCTAATGGTAAAACCCTTGCAACATCTCATACAGAAGGTCAAATTTGCTTGTGGGATGTCGTTACTGGTCAGCAGAACGTCCGCTTTCAAGGGCATACTGATTCTACTTGGTGTATTGCTTTTAGCCCTGATGGTAGCAGACTGGCTAGTAGTTCGCAAAACGACAATATTAAATTGTGGGATGTTACAACTGGGCAATGTTTAAGAGTTCTCAAAGGTCATACAGGAGGAGCTTTTGTCGTTATGTTTTCTCCTTGTGGTAGTTTACTCGTTAGCGGAGGTTCAGACTCTGATATTAGAGTTTGGAATCTCAGCAGTGGAGAGTGTACTCAAATTTTACAGGGACATGAGAACGGAATCTTTTCTCTAGCATTGAGTCCAGACGGTAAGTTTCTTGCAAGTGGTGGTAACGATAAAACTATTAAATTATGGGAATTTGCAACAGGTATCTGTATCAAAACTTTGTCAGGACATACAGATTGTATTCGAGGTTTGTCGTTTAGCCCTTCAGGGATACTTGCAAGTGGAGCTTTAGACCCAATTATTAGGCTTTGGGATGTGGATAAAGGTTTATGTGTCGGAACTTTGGAAGGACACAGTAATGGAGTTCCTAAAGTCGTTTTTTTGGATGACGGCAATATCCTTGCAAGTTCTAGTATAGACACAACAATTCGAGTTTGGGATGTTGGCAATCGGCGATGCATCAAAACTTTGCAAGGACATAATAATTCCGTTTATGCGATCGCAATTAATCCCCAAGAAACTCTACTTGCAAGTGGTGGTGACGACTTCACCGTAAAGTTATGGGATATGAATAGTGGAGAGTGTGTCCGAACATTCCAAGGAATGCATAACTGGGTGGCTGACTTAGCTTTTGCACCTCTAAGTTCTGAAGGGACAACACAACAAGAAACAACTATTGTAAGTGGGGGTTACGATCGCATCATAAGACTGTGGAATTTAGATGGTGAATCCCGTCGTTTGATCGGACACACTGATTTTTTATTTTCGGTAATCTTTAGCCCTGATGGACGTACCATAGCAAGTACTAGTGCTGACCAAACAATTCGATTGTGGGATATTTCAACAGGACAATGCTTAAAAGTTTTAAAAGGACATACAGGTACAGTTACAAAAGCTATCTTTAGTCCTGATGGTCGTCTTCTCGCTAGTAGCAGCTATGACCAAACCATTAACCTATGGGATGTAGCAACAGGTCAACTCGTGCAAACTTTACCAGCATGTGTAACATTATCGCTTTCTTTTAGCCCAGATGGCAAAAAACTAGCAGCAGGCGGTTTTGAGGAAGCAGCAAGAATTTGGGATTTAGAAACATGGCAATGCAAGCAAATCATTAAAGGACACAGCAGTTGGGTTTGGTGGGTTGCGATCGATCCTAAAGGAAATATTCTTGCCACTGGTAGTGCTGATGGTACTGTAGGATTGTGGGATATAACAACAGGTCAATGCCTTCATTTGTTACAAGCTCATGATACGTGGGTATGGGCAATAGCTTTCAATCCTGATGGCAATATCCTTGCTACTGGTAGCAGCGATGGTATTATTAAATTCTGGAATGTAGAGACAGGTTGTTGCACAGCAACTTTAACCGACCATAATTTCTGGGTTGTATCTGTTGCTTTCAGCCCCGAAGGAAAGCTTTTCGCGAGTGGAGATGGAGATGCTCAGATCAAAATCTGGGATGTAGAGACAAAACAGTGCATAAAGACGTTGAGACTCGAACGTCTTTATGAAGCAACTAACATTTATGGCGTTATAGGTTTAACAGAAGCACAAAAATCAAACTTGCTGGCTCTTGGAGCAGTTGAGGAAAGGTAGAGTTTAGTAAGAATTTACTGATGAAACTTCTACCATTTGTCAATAAATCATAGCACTTACTTTTTGTATGTGAGTTTGTATAAAATTTCAATTTAGAAGGCAAATTTAACAGAATTTTTACATCAATCTCCCCAGAATACCCCTAAAGTTCTGTTAGTAGGTTAATTCGACACCTGAACTTTGCGTCTACCTTCAGCATATTTGCTTACTTGACTTTAGCAGCACTATATTAACTTGTCACGAACGATCCTAACTGAGGTAAATACTAATGAAAAAAGCTTTGATTGCTGCTTCCACCCTATTTGCTAGTGTAGAAATTTTGACACTGGTACATCTGCCTGTCATGGCGATTACCAAACCGCTCGTTCGAGTGAGTCAAGCGGTACAAGCACCCCTTCCTCCTAACTCTACAATTCAATCCCCCACACCAGCCCTTGGGTTTGGTTTAGCAGATGGTACGCCTGTCAAAGTGAAATTCAAGCAGACAATTTCTTCTAAAACGGCTAAAGAAAACGATCCGGTAGAGTTTGAAGTGTCTGAAAATGTTTTGGTGGGTAACGTAGTCGTCATTGCGAAAGGCGCGATCGCAAAAGGCATAGTCACAAGAGCAAGACGCTCTGGAATGTTGGGTCGAAAAGGAAAGCTAAACATAGCGCTCAAAGAAGTCAGTTTAGTCAGTGGCGAACGCATTTCTCTTCGAGCAGAGCAAAAAAGCGGCGGTGGAACATCCGGAGGAGTCATTGCTGCAGCCGCCGTGCTAACTCCTTTGGCTTTATTCATTAAAGGCAAGAATAGAACTTATGAAGCAGGTACTGAGGTTCAAGCCTTTGTGGATGGGAACTTCGGGCTTGACCGAAATAAGTTTAAAACAAACTTAAGGAGCGAAAATTAGTATTGACTGACTCCTGTCAGTCAAAAAATATCCCTCATAATAATATAAAGACGGGCAACTTTGCCCGTCCCATATTCTGAAGAGAATTTGTCGTTTGCAGTTACCTAACTGCTGATTGGCACGTTACTAAATGCCCCAGTATCAGGCACAAAGATATCTAGACTGTTAACGCCTTCAGGAATTCGCAACCATACGTAAGCATCAGCAGAAGCTTTGGGGCGAAGCGAAAACAGAGAAACACTCCCTGTCGAGCGCTTAAAGCCAATTCCTTTGAAAGTTTCGCTGGTATCGGGGTTGCGGGCTGATGTCTCAGAAATGCTAATCACATCAAGACCGCTAACACCATCTGATACAAGACGACGAATACGCATTTGTACGTTGACGACATCCCGATTTCCAGTTTCCGGATCTTTGATTCGCTTGACAGACAGTAACTCGACTTGTGCTTTGTTTCCAAAAGCGGGTTGCACAAATTGACCGGGTTGAATGCCTGTAGATGCAGTGGTTTTTGATTCTGCTGTTGCAGTGGGAGATGGAGACGGAGGTGTTTCCGGTTGCGGAGGCACTGCTGTTGGAGACGAATTGCTAGTTGTTTGAGTCGAAGTTGTTTGGCTTGTCGTTGTGGTCTCTCTAGCATTTGTACTGACTGTTTGTTGCAGCGTAAATACTTGGTAAGCTGCATAGCCACTACACAATAAAGCCAAGGTTGAAAGTAAAACAGCTACAGTAGACAAAAATGTACTCACACCACTACCTCTACTTAATACTGCACAATAAGAAACATCACGGACTTTTTCACTTTGTAATGGGGTAGAAATGTTTGTTTGACTGTTTGCATATCGATTCTTGGGGAGCGGCTTGTTTCCTAAGTCATCATACAGAGCCGCATTAAATTTATAGAAAAAGTCAATGCTTTAGCAATTAAATTTATCAATAACATTTATTGTATCAGTAGACTTGCGAAAGATGAAGTTCGCTGCTATCTTGACTCCATAAGCTAAACAAGGGTAAAAGATAAAGAATGATTTTAAAAAAAATTCTACTAGTTATTTACTGTTGCTGATTGGGATTCAACTAGGTTTAACTGGAAAACCTGCTAACCCACAAACGCAAGTTCCACCAACGGAAACCACCACCAAATCAATTTGCCCCCTTCAACTACCTGCATCTATCAATGCTGTTCTCGATCGCCCTTTGATGCGCCGCTCTCGTTGGGGTGTTCTCGTACAACCTCTGTCTTCCACCCAAAATCTTTACAGTCGAGATGCCCAAAAGTATTTTACGCCTGCTTCTGTTACCAAACTGCTCACAACAGCCGCCGCGCTACAGCAACTCGGTCAAGATTTTCGCTTTCGCACATCTATATATAGCGATCGCAACGGCGTTTTGCGTGTTGTTGGTAGGGGTGACCCCAGTTTAACCGATACTCAGCTTGTTTCTTTGGCAAGGCAGTTGAAAGAAAAGAGTATCCAAGATATTAAACTTTTGATTGCTGACGATAATTATATTCAAGGAGATGTTGTCCATCCCTCTTGGCAATGGGAGGATATACAGTCCGACTATGGAGCACCAATTAATAGCTTAATTTTAAATCAAAACGTGTTTGGCTTAAAGCTCCAACCCCAAACCGTTGGCAGACCTTTAAATGTCCTGTGGAATGAAACTGATGAGGAAAGACAGTGGCGAGTTGTCAATCGGTCAGTGACAACAGCAGAAAATCAACCCTCCTCGATTAATATCACCCGTGACTTCAAAGGTTCGAGCTTACAGATTCAGGGACAATTGCCAATTAACGCCAAACCAACACTAGTTAATTTACCTGCGATCGATCCTACAGAACACTTCTTGCGGCGCTTTCGGAGTATTTTAAAAACTGAGGAGATAAGCGTTACACAAACATTTGTGTCTCCTTTTAGTATGAAATACAACGAAGAACTAGCTGGTGTTGATTCTCCACCACTATCAGAATTATTAATCGAGACAAATACTAATAGTAACAATCTTTTTGCTGAGTCATTATTACGAGCATTAGCTATCAAAAAGCCACCTGCTCAAAACCAAGCAACGGCTGATGCGGGATTAGAGTTAATGAAAGCGACCTTAACCCAGTTAGAAGTCGATCCAACTGGTTATACCTTAGTCGATGGTTCCGGATTATCTACGAAAAACTCGATTAGCCCAGAAACTTTAGTCCAAGTTTTACAAGCAATGGCAAAATCTCCCTCCGCCTCTGTGTACCGGGCTTCCTTACCCGTTGCAGGGAGAAGTGGGACTCTTAAAAATCGCTTTCTCAAGACACCAGCTGAGGGAATTGTGCAAGCCAAAACAGGTACGATGACGGGTGTTGTGTCTCTAGCTGGGTATGTCAATGCTCCTAACTACAGCCCGCTTGTTTTCAGTATCATGGTGAATCAGACAGGACAACCTGCAAGCGTTATTCGCCAAACCATGGATGAAATTGTGGTGATGTTAGCTCAGTTACAGCGGTGTTAAGCTTCTGGTAACTCGCCAAATTGTTCGCGATATTTTTGTAACAAATCTTCAATGTTTTGCGATCGCATTTTTTGTAACTCTAACATTGTTTTCATATTCTACCCAGTTATGGTAAGGGCTGGGCTGGAAATGCAGCAGTAACAGCTATTGTGTTAGCGTGGTTATTGATTTATGAAACCAGAACACAAGGTTAAGAGCTAGCGTTATGACAGAAGCTAAAAATGTTCTTGGACAACAACTTGAAATGTGCTGCACCTCGCCAATGACTGGTTACTACCGAGATGGTAAATGCAATACAGGGGGAGGTGATTATGGCGCTCACGTTGTTTGCGCTCAAGTC
Source organism: Scytonema hankhaensis NUACC26 (assembly GCF_045865695.1). Classification (NCBI taxonomy): domain Bacteria; kingdom Bacillati; phylum Cyanobacteriota; class Cyanophyceae; order Nostocales; family Scytonemataceae; genus Scytonema; species Scytonema hankhaensis. The sequence goes on along the minus strand of NZ_BAACAP010000074.1, from coordinate 4,916 downwards.
ACAGAGGAGTTCTTGGCATTCACCAAGTCTCGGGGTAATGATTTGAGCACTGCTGTTCCCGCATTTAATTTTCCAGGTTTAAAACCGGGCGATAAATGGTGTTTGTGTGCATCTCGGTGGAAGGAAGCTCTAGACGCCGGAGTTGCACCGCCTATAGTTTTGTCAGCAACTCACGCATCTGCTTTAGAATATGTTTCTTTAGACGAATTGAAACAGTATGCGGTTGACGTAAAGTGATATACCTGGATATCTTTGATGCAATACGCCAAAGATAAATTTGGCGTAGATTACCAGTTGCAAAACGTCACCAATCGCTAATGAGCGATCGTAGAACAAGAAAATGCTAGGAAAGCTACTAGACGGGCGATATAAAACTATACAAATCCTAAGTGCTGGAGGATTTGGAGAAACTTACATTGCTGAGGATACTCGCCGCCCAGGAAACCCCAGGTGCGTTCTTAAACTATTAAAGCCTGCTAGTTCTGACCCGTACTACTTACAAGTCGCTAGACGTTTATTTCAATCTGAAGCAGAAATTTTAGAACAACTGGGGAATCACGACAAAATTCCTAGATTATTGGCTTATTTTGAAGAAAACGAAGAGTTTTACTTACTGCAAGAGTTGATTGTAGGACATCCTCTCAGTGCGGAAATGCAAGCGGGTCAACCTTGGGGTGAAGATAGAGTCATTCAGATGCTACGGGATGTGTTGGGCATCTTAGAATTTGTTCATAGTTATGGGGTAATTCACCGCGATATTAAACCTGATAATTTAATTAGACGCAATAAAGACGGCAAACTCGTCCTGATTGATTTTGGTGCGGTCAAACAAATGCGTTCGCAATTAGCTCAGTCACCCAGTCAAGTTGGCGTAACTGTTTCCATTGGAACTGTCGGTTACATGCCAGCAGAACAAGCACAAGGTAAGCCACGACAAAACAGCGATATTTATGCTTTGGGTATAGTTGCCATCCAAGCACTGACGGGGCTTCTACCAAATCAATTACAGGAACATCCAGAAACTGGAGAAGTGATTTGGAATTGGCAGGGATCTCCAAGACTAGAAGCGATCTTACAGAAAATGGTACGCTATCATCATCGCGATCGCTACCAGACAGCAAGTGAAGTCTTACAAGATCTTCAGTTCCTAGCGACTCCGCTACCGCCAACGCAAGCATCACCGTCACCCGATGCACCCGCAGTCCAACCAATAACATCACAGATACCTGTTGCTACATATCAACAATCACCCTCAAGCCCTTTTTTGGATGCAACTAACAACCCCAATCAAATATCTTCTGAGGTTATATCTCCTGCTTGGGTGAATAAAACTTTATCTGTGATTAGGTATATACCTTTTGTAGGTGCATTCTTGTTATTTTTGTTTAAATCTGCTACTTGGTTGATATTACTAGGTGTTGCTCTGACAAGCTTTGGAGCAGGATTATTTTTCCTCCGTTCTTGGTATCCGAAATTAGCAAGAGATTATGATGTTGTTTTTGCTGGTATCTTCTTAGTTTGTGGTATTTTATTCTTATTTCAAGATTATCAGACCTTTAGAAACCAAGAAATATATATCAGTCAGTTTTTACTAACAGGGGCGTGTATTTTTGCTGTTGCTGAATCGATAAGATTGCGTGGAATTAATAAATAGATGAGTTATGAGCCATATAAAGAGTCTTCTTTATAAAGACAACAACGTTTTTCTATTTTGGAATATAGGATAAATTTCATAATTTATACTTTATACTTCATACTTTTTACAAAATATGCTTAACATACTTGGCACAATTCTCATTATAACAGCAATTGCTCTCTCTGCTTTAGTTTTTTTACGTCCAAAAATTTTTAAACGTCAAGATATAGTATTAATAGTTGTCTTTATTATCTGTGGTATTATTCTTCTCTCTCAAGGTAGTATTTACGACCAATTACCACAAATTATTCTTATGTTATTAACAGCTACTGCTGTCTCTTATACAATTGATAGCTTACGTTTGCGAAGCAGAAAAAACTAGTTTAGCTCTAAAAAAGAGCGATCTTTATTGGTCACTTAATGGTCAATTTTACTTTCTACCATTTTTTTTACCTAAATCATATTCCGGACGATTCTATTTAATAAAACAATTCATGGATCTAATACCAATTCTCTATATAGGACTCCTATTTGATTTTTGAACTGCACGTAGGGTGGGCAATGCCCACCACTAGAGTTTTTGGTGGGCATTGCCCCTATTCTTCGTAATGATAAATATATGACTTTAGCTAGATAAATAAATTACAAAAATATGAAAATTTTCAGATATCCAGAGCAAAAAGTTCAGTTCTATTTGCATATTTACTGAATTTTTAGTTATACTTGTCATTTATATAGCCGATTTCATCTACATTCTCAACTTTTTATTCCCATTTTTGGGAAAAAGATATGTTACAGCTGATTCTTATTGTAATTTTTGTGATTAGCGGTTCGGCGCTTTGTTCTAGCGTAGAAACAGCACTCTTTTCAGTATCTACATTAAGAGTACGCCAATTAGCTCAATCAAATAACCCTTCTGTAATGGCACTTTTGGCAATTCGTGAAAATATGAATCGACCAATCGCCACAATCGTTATACTTAACAACACTTTCAATATTGTTGGTAGTATTCTGACAGCTAATATTGCCGCTAGGGTCTTGGGAGACCTTTGGCTAGGTGTATTTTCAGGAGTACTGACCTTCCTCATTATCATCTTTGGTGAAATCATCCCCAAGACAATTGGAGAACGCTATGCAGAACAATTAGCTATACTTGCAGCTTTACCTGTGACCGGGCTTTCCATTATCTTCACCCCCCTAGTTTGGATTCTCCAAACCGTTACTGCACCTTTCACTAGAGGTAAGAGACGACCGACAACGAATGAAGCAGAAATCAAGTTATTAGCAAGTATCGGTCAACAAGAAGGGATAATTGAAAAGGATGAAGCAGAAATGATTCAGCGGGTGTTTCGATTGAACGATTTAACAGCATCTGATATTATGACACCACGAGTCATACTAACATACATACGTGGAAATATGACTCTTGCTAAGGCAAAAGCTGACATCATCGCTTCACAACATACCCGAATTATTGTAATTGATGACTCTATTGATGAAGTTATTGGATTTGCTCTGAAGCAAACTTTGTTAACAGCAATGGTAGAAGGTAACGACGAGCGAACAATTGCTGAACTGTCCCGCAAAGTTCATTTTGTGCCTGAAACAATCAAAGCAGATAAACTTTTGAAAGTCTTTATGGACGCTCGCGAACATCTAGCAGTGGTAGTGGATGAATACGGAAACGTTGCTGGTGTCGTTACCTTAGAAGATGTGCTAGAGGTAATCGCTGGTGAAATTGTAGATGAGACTGATAAAACTGTCGATATGCGAGAACTCGCACGGAAAAAGCGAGAAAGAATGCTGGAATCTATGGATATCAAATAGGTATAAAAATTTCTCATTTCTCAAAAATTGGTATTAATGAATGAAATTGTTAGTGCAATTGATAGGTGCGGGACTGATAGTTTTATCCCTTTTAGATATTTACCTAACTGTTCTGTTTCCTCGCCTTGGTAGTAGTTTAGTGAGTTTGCGACTTGGAAAAGGAGTGTGGTGGTTCTTCCGGTTAATTGCACGTATAATGCCCTTTAAAGACGAAAAAGTACTTTCTCATAGCGGTCCCGTATTGATAATTGCAACTGTCATAGTATGGCTAGGCTTATTGCTTTGGGGGTTCGCCCTAATTGTTTGGACTGAGTTGGGTTGGTCTATACAATCTAACAAAGGGCAAACAGAGACTGATTTTATATCAGCACTTTATTACAGTGGTTTTTCACTAACAACATTGGGAACAGGAGACTTGACGCCAGAAACAACCTTTCAACGCCTGTTGATGATCTTGGAAGCATCTCTTGGCTTTTCTGTTTTTACATTAACGATTACTTACTTACTTTCAGTGTACAGTGCGATTACAAGACGCCATACTTTTGCTTTAAGCTTACATCACCGCAGTGCTGGTACGGCGGATGCAGCTGAAATGCTAGCAAGACTTGGTGCTAGTGGCGAACTCAATGGCATACAACAAGATATTTCTAACATGGCAAGGGATTTAATAGACTTGCTAGAATCACAAAACTCTTACCCAGCATTGCTTTATTTCCGGTTTCGCCAATGCTATTATGCTTTGCCACGCATAATACTATTGGCAATGGATACAGCTACCCTAATTAAAAGTGCATTAAATACCAAAAAGTATCGTTCAGTTACACACTCTACAGCTGTAGAAGAATTGTGGGGTGGTGGTCTACAATTGTTGGTTGAGTTATCTAGTTTATTTTTGCCTAAGAACCGTTCTAAGAAGAATGACTCTCAAGAGCAAATGTGGCACAAGCGCTACTATCATGCGGTAGAAAGAATGAAAGCCGAAGGAATAGAGACAGCAGATGATTTAGAGGCTGGTGTCTCTTTGTACATTTCTCTACGCCGCCAATGGAATCCTCACGTGGTAGCCCTTGCTCGTTACATGGCATATGACTGGAATGAAATAGCTCCTCATGAAAGTTAAGAAATATATTTACTATCGATCTAACCAGTTAAGCAGCCCCAGTGAAGTCACACTTCCTACAAGGTGAGTGCCAACCAGATTGACGTTTGCCAAAACTACAAAAAGATCTAGAGAACGAATGACATTTTCAGGTCTATAGACTGCCATTCCTTGAGGCAGAGCTACAGATTTCGATAATACAGCAATAACGGTCACTTCAGATCCTAAAAAAGCAAACAATAGCCCGATCGAACTGACGATTAATCCAATTTGTAATACTTGAATTATGTCCTCTTTCCTTGGATGTAATTCACGATTAGGCGACTGTAAAAGTTTGGCTAAACGCCTGTAGCG
>NZ_BAACAP010000073.1:0-11622 GCF_045865695.1 Scytonema hankhaensis NUACC26 | reverse complement strand
TGCTCTTCCCGATCTCATTCTCTTAGACGTACTTATGCCTGGAATAGATGGGTTTGAAACTTGTCGCCGCTTGAGATCGTCGCCACTAACTCAAGACATCCCTGTGATTTTTATGAGCGCGCTTTCTGAATCGGTGGATAAGGTTAGAGGTTTAAGTTTTGGGGCGGTGGATTACATCACTAAGCCGGTAGATGCTGAAGAGGTTTTAGCCCGTGTCACAGTTCACTTAAGCTTACGACACATGACCAAGAGACTAAAAGAGCAGAATGAGCGTCTAGAACAGGAGATTAAAGAACGCGATCGCGCGGAGTCAGCCCTCAGACAACTGACATTGGAGTTAGAAAGACGGGTGGAGGAAAGAACTGCTGAAATTTCCCATTCTAATCAACTGCTCGCCCAATCAAATCAAATGCTACAACAGGAGATTGCAGAACGCCTGCAAGCAGAAGCCGAATTGGAGCGATCGCGTTCTTCACTGCAAACCAAAGCCCAATTGCTAGAACAAGCTTTGAGCGAACTCCAACGCACTCAGGCTCAAATAATTCAATCCGAAAAAATGACTGCCCTAGGACAACTGATTGCTGGGGTGGCTCATGAAGTGAATAACCCAGTGGGCGCAATTCGCTCATCTGTGGTGAATATTTCCGAATTCTTGAGCGAAAACCTAAAACAATTACCCGAATTTTTCCAGGGACTCCCAAGAGAACGTCAGGAGGATTTTTTTGCTCTTCTGCAAAAGTCAACCCAACAAACCCCTTCCTTATCTAGCAAAGAAAAACGTCAATTTAAACGAGAGTTGCAGCATCAACTAGAGTTGCAGTCGATTGAAAATGCCGCTAGCCTTGCCAGTACCCTGGTAAATATCGGCGTGTATGACGATATTCAACCCTTTTTGCCATTGTTAAAAGACCCAGACAGCGAAAATATCTTAAAAACCGCCTATGAATTTGCCACAGTACAGAGAAGCACAACAACCATCGCCGCTGCCACAGAAAAAGCGACAAAAATCGTATCTGCCCTAAAAACATATGGTCGCTATGACCATTCTGGGTCAAAAGTACAGGCAAATATCATTGAGGGAATTGAGACAGCATTAATACTTTATCATAACCAAATAAAATATGGGGTGGAAGTCATTAGAAACTATGGTGAATCGCCCTCGATCTGGTGCTATCCTGATGAACTCAACCAAGTTTGGACAAATCTCATCCACAATGCCCTGCAAGCGATGAACAACAAGGGAACCTTAACGATTGATCTGGCACGGCAAGCTGAGAATTTGCTGGTTAGCATCACCGACAACGGCAAAGGTATTCCTCCTGAGATTATACCGAGAATCTTTGAGCCATTCTTTACTACAAAACCTCCTGGGGAAGGTAGTGGTTTGGGATTGGATATCGTCAAGAATATTGTTGCAAAACATCAAGGAAAAATTGAAGTATCCTCGAAGCCTGGTAAAACTGTATTTAACGTATCATTGCCCATCAATTTAAACTAGGAAACTAGGAATGTCTAAGTCAGTGATTTTATGTGTTGATGATGAGACAGTGGTATTAGAGAGTCTTGAGCTAGAACTCCGAAGAGCCTTTGATGATGTTTACTTATATGAATTTGCTGAAAGTGCTGAAGAAGCCCTAGAACTCCTTGCGGAACTAATGGAGGATGGGATAGAAATCATAGTAATTGTCTCTGATTGGTTAATGCCCGGTATGAATGGAGATGAATTTCTCATCATTATTCATAGAGAATGTCCAAACATTATTACAATAATGCTAACAGGACAAGCTAATAAAGAAGCAATTGAACGGGCTATAACTCAAGCTAACTTGTATGCTTATTTACCAAAACCTTGGAATAGTAAGAAACTCATTGAAACCATTAAGTCTGGCATAGCACAATATGAGTGACTAAATCTTATGAACAAACTTACCATTATATGTGTTGATGACGAACAAACAATCCTTGATAGTCTGGAAGTAGAGCTGCAAAAAGCCCTAGGAGATGAATATCTCATTGAAACGGCTCAATCCAGTGAAGAAGCACTACAGTTAATATCACAATTGCTAGAAGAACAGTGTGAAGTTCCTCTGGTCATTGCCGATTACCTCATACCCAATATTAAAGGCGATGAATTATTAAAGCGTATTCATGCCATCTCGCCCAAAACCCTGAAAATTATGCTGACAGGGCAAGCCAGTCTAGAAGCGGTGGGTAATGCAATCAAGTATGCCAAATTATATCGTTATATTGCCAAACCTTGGGAAACTCAAGACCTAAGATTAACAGTAAAAGAAGCAGTTAACAGCTATCTTCAGGAGAAAAAGTTAGCTCAACAAAATGCCCAACTACAGCAAATGAATGAGGAGCTAGCGAAATTAAATTGCGAGCAAGCTGCACTGATTGCAAAACTTCAAGAGAACGAGAGCCGCTTGATACAGTTTTTGGAAGCGATGCCAGTGGGTGTGGGAGTGTTGGATGCAGAAGGCAAACCTTACTACATCAATCAGAAGGCAAAAAAGATATTTGGCAAAGAAGTCATTTGGGATGCCACTACCGAGCAATTATCTGAAATTTATCAAGTCTATAAAGCAGGTACTCATCAGGAGTATCCTCTAGAGAACTTGCCTCTCGTGCAGGCGTTAAAGGGCAAGAGTGCAACAGCTAATGACATAGAAGTTCATCAAGGCGGCAAGATTCTCGCTTTAGAGACTCGGGCAACGCCTATCTATGATGCTAAAGGTAAAATCGCCTATGCTATCGACGCCCTTGAGGACATCACAGAACGCAAACAGGCTGAAAAACTCATGGCAGATTATAATCGGACTTTAGAAAAGCAAGTCGCTGAGCGGACTTTGGAACTACGCCAGCAGAAAGAACTTCTGCAAACGATCTTTGACCACATCCCCGTTATGGTGGCTCTTTATGATGCAAAAGGTCACATTCAATTAGTCAACCGGGAATTAGAACGCATCCTGGGTTGGTCTGATTCCAAATTAGAAAACCTTGACCAATTAGCAGAATCTTATTTTGACCTGGAGTATCGCCAGCAGATTGCAGAACACGCGATCGCAGCTACTGGGAAATGGCAGGACTTCAAAATTAGGACTCAAGACGGTAGCTATGTAGAGACTTCCTGGGCAGGTATTCACCTAAGTCACGGTATGAGTATTGGTATTGGGCAGGACATTACTGACCGCAAACACGCAGAAGCAGCGTCTGTTCTGGAAGAACGCAACCGCATCGCACGGGAAATTCACGACATTCTAGCGCAAACTTTTACTGGTATCATACTACATATCCAAGTAGCGACACAAGTGCTAACAGATGATTTAGAAGCGACACAAGCACATCTAGAAATGATTGATGAATTGGCACGAACCGGACTTGCTGAAGCTCGTCGATCCGTTGCTACACTCCGTCCGCAGCTATTGGAAGAGGGCAATTTACAGAGTGCCCTTTATTGCCTAGTGACTCAAATGAGAGCCGCTACCGATACAGCACTTTGTTACGAGATTAAGGGTACAGCCTATCTCTTACCCGTGGAAGTTGAGAGTAACTTACTACGGATGGGACAGGAAGCTTTGACTAATGCCATTAAACACGCTAATGCTAGTGAAATTCGCGTTGAATTGTTGTATGAAAAGGCACAATGTATCTTACGTGTTAAGGACAACGGGCAAGGCTTTGAAGTTGGTAACCTCCCTAACGGCAGATTTGGATTGTTAGGAATGAGCGAACGGGCAGAGCGCATTGGAGCACAATTGACGATCGAGAGCCAACCTGAACACGGAACAGAAATTGTTGTCATTGTAAATTGAGAGTGAAAATCATGATGAGCCAAGCCGTGATTGTTGCTGTGAAACGCGGGATTGTGAGTTTTTAGGCAATACTTCAGTTGGAATTTGGATTACAACTTTAGTTTGAGCCAACCTTCGATTTTGAGATGGATTGATTCATCAATCACTTGATTGAACAAAAGTTTCAACTCAAAGTGGACGACTTCTTAGAGGCAATTGCATATATTGAATTTATGCAAACGAAGACAGGCAATTAAATTGCAAAATTAAAGTTTGCTTTATATAAATCACAGAAAGAGGGTCTTATGGCGATTGCTTGCAATTGGCAGACACCATCATTCTCTATCACCTTTATAAGAAACATCACTGGATGATGCGCGACCACACGTTTTATCAATTACATTTGTTGCTTGACAAACATGCTAGCGAACAGCTTGAATCGATCGCTCTCATGGGAGAACGAGTGCAAACACTGGGATGTGTGGCGATCGCTGACCCACGCCATGTAGCAGAAAAGGTTGATGATTTATTAGGGTAACAATACTCAAAACTCCAAGAAGAAACTATGAAAACACTAACGCGATTTGCTTTACTGCTTGGTTTGATGACTAGTGTTTCAGCCAATCTCGTCTTAAGTGCCTCGGCTGACTCTACTGCTGACTTAATACTCAGCTTGAAGTGCCAAGGTGGATACAATATTAATATTTGGAGAAGGTACAATTCGGGTGAGCTTCTTTACCGTGCCTGGATATAACCGACAATTACATATAAACTAAATATATTGACAGCAATATAAATAAGTTTACAGAAGTTAAGCAAAGATTGCTTAAAATAAAACAGTTTATGCATTTTTTTGGTTAGCGTCATTATGCAAGTTACAACAGAAGCTTTAACTCAATGTCTAAGTCCTTCTCTTTCAAGCTCCAAGACTGATTTCCAATCTTCACAATTTTCTAGTCTACAAAGTTTTTGTCAACTTCAAATAGAATTCTTGTTATCAAAATCTTCTATTGAGTGGGCTAGAATTGTTTATTACGATCCATTTTTATTAACCCATCAAACCATTACTCAGTCTTCTCAAGAACAATGGTTTACACGAAATTTTCTATCTTATATTAATTCAGAGGAATGGTTAGTAGACTTTTATCATAGTTTTACTCTAAATGAGATAAATTTCTCTCATTACACATCATCAAAGTGTTACATCTGTCCCCTAGGATATAGAAACCAAAAACCTGAATACATTCTGATATTTACTCGCGAACCTCTTTCTTTAAGTTTGCAACAAGATATTAAGCAAACTGCCATGATACTTAGCAAGCATTTAGATATTTGTTCTGAGTGCTATCAACAAAAAACTGAAATCCAACTTCTGGAACAAATACTTCAGCGTGCTGGTCATCAATTACGCCATCCTTTAGCGATGATTGGTCTTTATGCAGAAAATCTTTACTTAAAATTGCCTAAAGGTTCTACTCAAGAACAAGCAGCAATTATTCGGGAGAGCATAAAGGATTTAGATGCAAATTTAACAGAACTGATTTATTGCGGTCAAAAGGAAAAAATAAAAGTAACTCTTCAGGATTTAAAAAGTTTGATATCTGAGAGTATTCAAGGTTTAAAACCTTTAATCGAACAGAAAAACTTAAAAGTCTGTCATTCTGAAACGTCTGCTATTCTGGCAATCGATCGCTTGCAAATGAAGCAGGTATTTGATAATCTGCTAAGCAATGCCGTATACTTTAGTCCTATGTCTGGAGTCATTAATTGTCATTGGCAAATTTTTCAAAATGAAGTATTGATTTGGATTTCCGACCAAGGAAAGGGTTTATCTCCAGAAGATATCAAAAAAATATTTACTCCTTTTTATTCTCGTCGTCCAGGAGGTACTGGGCTTGGTTTAACTATTGCTAAAAAAATCGTTCTTGACCATTATGGAAGTCTTTGGGCGCAAAATTCATCTGAAGGTGGCGCACAGTTTTTTATAAGCTTACCTCGATCTACTTCTTTTTAGGAGGGTTTTAATATGCTTCGCGATCGCAAACTTTCAGTTCTTCTTGTAGATGACGATCTCCGGTTTCGTCAAGGTTTGCATACTTTCCTTGATTTTCATAGCAATAGCGGACAATTACCAATAGAAGTCGTGGCTGAAGCTGAATCTACAGAGCAAGCTATAAGCCTTGCTGTTCAAAAACAACCAGATCTTATCCTTCTAGATTTAGAATTAGCTACAGGTGATGGAATTACAACTCTTATTCGCTTACGAGAAAAATCTTTTGTTGGGAAAGTTTTAGTTCTATCAGCTCATCAAGAAGATGATTTTATCTTTCGTGCTATGCAAGCAGGTTCTGTAGGCTATGTCTTTAAAAACCACGTTACAACTCAATTATATGAAGCAATAACAACTGTACTTAATTCTGAAATTTACTTACCAGCAGAAGTTGCTAGTGGTTTTTTCCGTCGATTCCACACTTATTCAGAAGCTTTTTTGATAACTTGTCAAAAGCTGAATTTATCAGAACGAGAGCAAGAAGTTTTACAATTTTTAGTAAAAGGATATTCTAATGAAGAAATGGCTAAACGTTTATACGTGACGGTAGCTACCATAAAAGCTCATTTGACAAATATTTTTGAAAAAATGCAAGTTACTAGTCGTACTCAGGCAGTTCTTGCTGCTTTAAAATTAGGTGTAATTCCAACTTGATGTTAAGGGTATAGGGAGGGAGGTAATAGATATTATATTTTTAACAGAAAAATGATTTTAAACAATTACTGTCCTAAGTTCTCATGAAAATCCAAAATCTACAATGGTATCAATCAAACCTGATTATAAAGAATATTTTTGTTCGCGCAATGCACCCTTAAATTGCGATCGCCTTCAAATGACAATACAAGAATTCCCACAGGCTAAGTTTTGTTTAGAATGTGGTTTTCCTGCCTTGTTACCAGAAAAAACTGAAATTAAAGGGAGTCGAGGTATTTATCAAGTTACTCGTTTCTTAGGTTCTCGGGGTATGGGGCGCTTGTATTTAGGAAAACAGATAACTGACAGTCAACCTATTGTGCTCAAAGAATATTTATTACCCTCTCGTTCTTTTAATGCAGATGAAGCTCGTCAACGTCAAGATACATTTTTACGTGTAGCGGGGGTAAGTCCAGCAGATGGCAGAAATCAAGATTTCCGTTCCATTAGTCTTTGGGAAGCCATTGTCGATCCCCAACAAAAACGCTGTTACACAATCAGTCAGGGGAACATAGAAACTTCACCAACTTTAAGCCAATATCTGATAGAAAAAGGTGCAATGAGTGCTTCTCAAGTGCGTGAAGTACTCATTCAAGCTTTACAAACTCTGCAATTCTTACATACGCAAAAACTTCGCTTTCCTTCAGGTCAGGTACAGCAAGGTATTGTTCATGGTAATATTAATTTAAATAGTCTGTTAATCGTACAAGATAATCTGCAATATTTTGTTATATATTTTTGTGACTTAGCTATTTGGGAACGTTTATTTGAACCACCAAATTTCTCTAAACCTTCAACTCCTGACTATCAGCAAGATTTAGAAGAATTGGGAAGAGTTGCTTTTTATTTATTAGCAGGAAAGTCAGTAGATCCTACCTCTAATCAACCTCTCGATCCTAGAGACGAGTGGCTGTGGCTCAAATCTAGTTTCAATTTAAAGCAGTTTACCTATCGCTTAATGGGTATAGAAACCCCATTTGAGAGTGCTGAAGCTGCTCGTCTCGCTTTACTCCAATTTCCTTTAGAAAATCAAATCACCAGTTTCACTCAAGTCATACCTGAAGAAGAGAAGGAAAAACCTTCTCGGATACCACTCATCCTACTTATCTTGCTAGGTATCATCACTTTATTATCATTTGTCGGGAGCATTTGGTATTTCTTAGGACGTGGAGGAGTTAAAGAAGATGATTTTGCAAACTTTAATCAACTTGTACCGACTTTTACTGATGTCAATGGAGTGCCTTCAGGAGTGTTTACTTACACCGGAGAAACAGAAGGGACATGGAGTACAGTCTTAAAAGTACGTCCAACTAGCGAAGTAACTTTCGCACAACTCTTAAATACACCCAAACCAGATGCAAACGCACAGTTTAACTATCAACCCGTATCTTCTGCTGATATACAAACTAGTAGCACACCGGTAGAAGAAGTAAAAAAGGGTCAAGTACAGTTTGCAATTACCAGTTTAATTAATAATTTATCAAATGATTTAGCTGACAAACAAATTGCATATGATGGATTACTTGTATTTGTTGCTTTTAGTAAGAAAGATGCAAATCTTCCTAGAGTTCTTAACGGACAAATTCCTCTCGATCGCTTGCGTCAAATTTATACAGGTCAGATTACCAATTGGCAACAACTTGGTGGACCAAACCTTCCTATAAAACCATATGCTCCAACCGAGCCTGAAGCAGTGCGAGAATTTGAAAGAATTGTGCTGCAAGACGACCCACAAAAGATTGCTCAATACAGAGCAATCGTTACAACACAACCAACCGAACTGACACAGCAACAAATTATCACTGCCTTCGATACAGGGAAAGCAGGCATTATTAGTTATGGCATTCTGAGTAAAACTTGGAATCAATGTGCGGGTTATCCTTTAGCTTTAGTTGATGGTGACAAGCCTCCCAGTCAAGCCCTTTTCCGACTTAATGACCAGCCAATTACTCCATCAGATAATCTATGTGATAAAGATAATCGCCTAGACGTTAAAACTTTTACGAGTGGTAGTTATCCATTAAGCTATCCCCTTGCGATTGTATATCCCCATAACAACAGCCTTCCACCTGCAGGAGAAAAATTTGCTGAGATGTTAACGACTCGTCAGGGTCAATGTCTCATCACCAAAGTAGGACTTGTTCCTTTACAACCCATACCCGATAAATATCTAAACTCATATGACTGCAAATAGATGTCCAAACCCCAGTTGCGAATTGTTTAACCGTGTCTTGCCGAATAATGCAAAAATCTGCCCCATGTGTGGCACACCTTTGGGCAATGTAGTGACTCCTTCTGACGACCGGGTTCTTGCATCAGAGAAGCAATTAGCTAAGGCAACTCCTGATGCAAAATCTTCTGCTGTTTCACTAGTTGAGCGAGTACCAGCGCCACCACCACAGCCTGCCGTCAGTTTACCAGTCGAGCGAGCACCAGTACCATCACCACAGCCTGCCATCAGTTTACCAGCCGAGCGAGCACCAGCGCCACCACCACAGCCTGTTGTCAGTTTACCAGCCGAGCGAGCACCAGCGCCACCACCACAGCCTGTCATTGGCAAACTCACCGAGCGAGTACCAGCAGAATCCTCACATATTCATACTCCATCCCCGCATCCAAATGCTCAACCCACCCTAAAGCTAATTCATACCTCTGGAAAAGAATTTCGCCTGCACGGAGAAGAGGGTTACATTGGTCGGCAAAGCCCAGTCAATCCAGTTTTACCAGAAATAGACTTATCTGGCATTTCTAATGAAGGTATAGTTTCTCGTTCTCATGCACGAGTGTACTGGGATAAATCTCAAAATGTATATATGTTAGTTGACAACAATAGTCGAAATGGAACTTATTTAAATGAAAAATTTCTTTCTCCCGGTATTCACTATCTCCTGAAAGACAAAGATTCGTTACAACTTGGTCAAGAAAAACTAGTTTGTTTCACAGTTTCATTAACTAATAATTAATAATTTGTCATTTGTTATTGGTTATTTGTCATTTGTCAATAATTACTGTTTCAAGGATTTAAAATAAATGCAGACTTCTTTAATACAAACAAGTAAGTTGGCTAACGAAGCAGAATACATTGCAATGCTTGCACTAGCAAAAAAGTGTCTTGACAATCCGTTGCTCTTAAATCAGATGGGCGATCGCGTGTATGCAATTTTTCTGGAAGATATGCGCTGTCAGCGAGATCGAATGAGAAACTATGGTAAAGAAAGGTGGTTGTAATGGTTGCTAACTCTTCCAATGATGTCAACGGCAATATTAAATACGAACTCAATTATGTTACAACTCATCGTTTCTATGTAGAAATAGGAGGTTCCATAGCAGCATCATTTACAGAATGTTCTGGGTTAAGCGTTCAAATTGAGAAAGAAGTTTATTTTGAGGGAGGAGTGAACGAACAACAAAGAGTTTTTTTAGGTCACTCAACATTTTCAGATATAACTCTCAAACGAGGGACTACAAACGATCTAAATTTTTGGGAATGGCTGTATGAATTATTTGGGAATAAACCAGTTAGTCGGCGTAATGCTAACATTATTACGTTCAATCAAGCGGGTGATATCATGAAAAGCTGGACGCTGATTGGTGCTATTCCCATAGCTTGGAAGTCATCAGATTTGCAAGCCGATGGAAGTGGTGTTGTTATTGAGGAATTAACTCTAGCATTTGAGGGCTTGAAAGTTAGTAAACAAGGAGGAGGAGGCAATAAAACACAACGTATGGCAACAGGTTATTTTTCTAGTTCATGACGTATTTAGTACTGTTATCCTCAAACGCCGCTATGAGAATTATTCAACCTTCACTTGGAATGACAAATCCTTTTCTTACAATAGGAGAATCTTTATCTCCGCCCAAATTTTTATTGCAGAGAAAGTTTAATTTCCCACCTTTAATATCTAGGACATTACAACCACCGTCTTTTATTCAAGGAGTCAGTTTATCTGATTCTGAGCCATTGAATATGTCTTGGGAAGATTTTCCTAAGTTGAGTGTAAATAATTTAATGATGGAAGAGGCTATTGAGATTCCATCTAATAAATCTGAAACAAATGGGGTAGTACATGAAATAAAAAATAAGACGGACGTTCGACAAGCTGATTTTACAGATCGAATCGATACACAAACAGTTAGTCAATCTGTCAAGAAATTACCCCAAAAAACAACAAAACTATCTCAAACTAATCAAAAAAAAGTCAAGTCTAAAACTAGTAAAAAACAATCTAAATCTAAAAAGTCTGTACAAGATACCACTGTTACACAAAAAGTTGATAGAACTTCTGATACTCCAATTGTGCAAGCAGCACTAACACAATCAACGACACCAAATCCAAAGGATAAAACTGCCGATACTCCAATTGTACAAACAGCACTAACACAAGCAACGACATCAAATCCAATTTCCACACGTAATACAGCAGTTGAGAACGAACAAGAATTGCTTGTGGCAACAACGTCTGTTCGGCAACCCACTCTCGATTCCCCTCAAACTTCATTTCCACAAGATATTAATTTCAATAAACAGGACATTCAACCTTCTCAAAGTACTCCTACTGAGTCAGTCAATCCCACAGTTGAAGTAGATAGAACCGATAGAACTGCCGATACTCCAATTGTACAAACAGCGATCGCACAACCAACGACACCAAATCCAATTTCCACATCTAACACAGTCGTTGAGAACCAACAAGCATCATCGCCTGTGGCAACATCTGTTCGGCAACCAACTCTCAATTCCCCTCAAACTTCATTCCCACAAGATATTAATTTCAATAAACAAGACATTCAATCTTCTCAAAGTAGTCCTACCAAGTCAGTCAATCCCACAGTTGACGTGGATAGAACCGATAGAACTGTCGATACTCCAATTGTACAAACAGCCAATCCCACAGTTGAAGTAGATAGAACCGATAGAACTGCCGATACTCCAGTTTTACAAACAGCCAATCCTACAGTTGACGTGGATAGAACCGATAGAACTGCCAATACTCCCGTTTTACAGACAGCACTAACACAACCAACGACACCAAATCCAATTTCCACATCTAATACAGTCGTTGAGAACAAACAAGCATCGCC
>NZ_BAACAP010000072.1:0-11184 GCF_045865695.1 Scytonema hankhaensis NUACC26 | reverse complement strand
GTTCGCACCAAGTAGTCATTTTGCCCTACTGGAGTTACGGAAATGTGAAATTCCTGGGTCACAACTTCTCCTGCTTGCCTCCTAAATCTGGTTTGGAACGCGAAAGTTTCAAGTCGATGTTTCGCTCTTACTGATACCTTAGATGCATCCCGCCACTGAATGTTTCTGATTCAGCTTGTTCTGCTTAACATAATCTAACCCACAAAAACCCATATCTCCTAGACCAGATGTCACAGTGTCTTCTGTGCAACGGCAGAAACGGGTTTGAAGTCGGTGAAATGTTATCTAAGGTAACAAGGAGAGAAAATTCCTCCTTCGAGACCAAGACTACCTTTCTATAAGATAAGTAGTTTCGGTTGTTGAATTTGTGATTTCTACCTCCTTTCTTAACTTTATCCGGATTTTATAAGTTCCGCCCAGAACATTCATAGTGGTAGATGCACCTCGATCGCGAGCTCCCACAAAGCCAATCTAAGCCTTTTGGGAGTTTTTCTGTATTTTTTTGCAGAAGGCAAAAGTCTGAAAGCACTAGAACGGTGTTTCAGACCCTGCCTAACTAGTAAAGATGCCCTATACCTTGCCTAAAGTGTACGGTGGTTGATGCGATGGTTGATGCAACGAAAGAGATGCGATCGAGGCAAGGTTACAATCTACGAAAAAGCATCCGTAGACATCCTAACAATTTTCCCTTAATAACTCACTCCCCTTATTCAAACCAACACCCTCTACGGATTTTTTTGTGCTTTGCATACCATATTATTCTCCAAAGTATCGATACAGTTAACGTAGTGCGCTGTTATACAAAAGTGGTAGTGACCTGCAACGCTTTTTACGGTTGTTCTTTAACGGTACATGAAAATACCGTATTGGTAATTGATTTTTATCACTTATCCGGATGCCCTGGTTAATCTAAGAACAATGTAGTGGTAGATGCACCCTGATAACTGACTCCCCTGGATAGCTTTTTAGCTACTAGGGGTCTTTTTTTTATGAGATAAATAACACCTTGATTTTTTTTACTACTTATCCGGATGCCCTGGTTAATCTAAGAACAATGTAGTGGTAGATGCACCCTGATAACTGACTCCCCTGATAGCTTTTTAGCTACTGGGGGTCTTTTTTTTGTGAGATAAATAACACCTTGATTTTTTTTACTACTTATCCGGATGCCCTGGTTAGTCTAAGAACAATGTAGTGGTAGATGCACCCTGATAACTGACTCCCCTGGTTAGCTTTTTAGCTACTAGGGGTCTTTTTTTTGTGAGATAAATAACACCTTGATTTTTGCTACTTATCCGGATGCCCTGGTTAATCTAAGAACAATGTAGTGGTAGATGCACCCTGATAACTGACTCCCTAGTGGACTTTCGGCTACTAGGGATTTTTTTTGGAGACGCCAAGATACCCAAATTTTTTCTAACTTATCCGGATAACCCTGGTTAAGCCGCGAACCGAGTAAACGGTAGATGCACCCTGATAACTGACTCCCCTAGTTAGCTAATAAGCTAATAGGGGTTTTTTACCTAAACTAAAAAACACCATTAGACCCTGGTTAAGCTGAGAACACAGCAAATGGTAGATTAACCCCGTCTTTGACTCCCTTTCTAGCGATAAGCTTATGGGGGATACATATTATTTTTGACACAAAAATAGCAAAATTACAAAAATTTTTGGCAAATTTTCCGGAGTCCCCTAGTTAAGCTCAGAACATAGGATCTTGTTAGATTCACTATAATAACTCAATTTCTCAAATTGCTCGCAATTAGCAAAAAATTTTAAAAATTTTTTATAAGTTAAGAATAAGAGTCATAGATCGTAAACTGAAACAGAAAGTTTTTCCCACTTTCCAGCTAAATTTTACAATTCTTAAGATTTTTAACTAAAATTCTTGACTTGCTATCCTAGTATGGTAACCTTTGTACAAAAAGGTTAGCTGTGCCAGTCATTGTAGAGTTTCGTACTTATGAGTTTAGCTGTCATTAAGTTTTCGTCAGAAGACTGCGGCATTTGTCACAAGATGTCTTTTTACGACCAGAAAGTTGCTGAAGAACTAGGTCTAGAGTTTATTAGCGTGAAAATGCAAGATACAGCAACTTACCGCAAGTATCGGAAAATTCTACTCTCTCAGTATCCCGATAAATCAGAGATGGGATGGCCTACCTACATTGTCTGTGATTCACCAGAAGGAGAATTCCAGATTATCGGGGAAGTCAAAGGAGGTCACCCCAAGGGAGAATTTAGAAGTCGTTTGCAGGCAGTTCTAGATTCTAGTAATTCTAACTAAGAGCTACTCATCACATTAGCTCAAAAGATTTAACCTCAAGAACAGGGCCAATCATAGCAGTTGTCATCACGTCTTTGCGAATTTGCCCTGTAACTTTTGCGTGTTGTCCCGATTTAAGTAAGCTTTTGTCAGCACCTCTAAGGATTTCATAGGTAGTTCCTTCATTAGTAACTAACGCCCAAGCGCCAGTTCCAATGTCGCGATGCTGAATAGTGCCTGTAACTGTAATGCTCATGGTTGGTTGTTGGTTGTTGGTAACTAGGGAACTATAAAAAATAGATTATCTCCGGAAAGTGGGATGGGCGTCCTCGCCCGTCCCATATAAATAGCGGGCAGGATGCCCGCACTACAAGAAATTTTGGGAGATTTTTTATTTAGGTAGTTTTAACTGCTAAACGCGCTAAACCAAAACATAGTAAAGCATTAAAGGAGAGGAAAAGACGCGCAACAATACCACTACCCATTCCCCAAACTGCTGGATCTAATGCTGCACTCACAGCTAAGCAAGCTGCAACACCGATTGATGTACCAATGGCAAACCACTTCCAATCTCGGTGTCCTAGTAGTAACGCTATTAGAATCAAGGGAATCAATACACTGGCAAACAATGGGTTGAGGGCATTTGTTCCTTGCAGGCTATTACCTAACTCAGGGATTGAACTTCCCAATAAACGGAAAGGCCATTGAGGAAGGTCAAAGATATAAAATCCCTTAAAGGGGAATAAACCAGAACTACCAGCAATTAAACCAAATGAGAGACTCCACCCCCAGTTGAATGGGAAGTAAACCCGTAAAAACCAAGCCAGGAGATAGGAACCAAGAACCATCAAAACTTTAGGTAACAGCGCTACAGCACCGCCATCAATCCAGAAGCGGGGGTTGAGATAGCCGTTCTCCCGCAACCAACGGAAGAAATCTTGGAAACTAATTTGTCCGTGGGTGGCAAGTTTCACTGCAGCTTCTGCATTGAGTTGTCCAGCACCATAATAGTTCAAACTGTCTTCTTCAATAGTTCTAACGGATTGTTGGAGAACTTCGGCAACTCGGTCTGGTTCTTTCACTCCGGCTGCTTCAATTAATGCAGCAACGCCAGCAACGTGAGGGGCTGCCATACTTGTGCCTTGATATCCCCTAAACACGGAACCGCCATCGTTGTCTGGATCGATTGTTTCTTGCAAAATCTTACCAGCATCGCTACCACCAGGAGCTGAAATATCTACTCCAGCACCGTAGTTCGAGTATGGAGCTTTTTCTCCATCCGGACCGAGAGCAGAAACACCAATAACATGAGGATAACGTGCCGGATAAGCAGCAGAATTCTCATTTTCATTACCAGCCGCCGCAATTATTGCCACACCTTTATTGTAGGCATAATTAATTGCATCTTTCATCAACTGGCTTTCACCGCCACCGCCCAAACTCATGTTAATAACGTCTGCACCATTGTCAGCAGCAAACTTAATCGCTTCAGCTATATCAGCTACGGTTCCGCCACCATAAGCACTCAGAACCTTTAAAGGCATCAGTTTCGCTTCATAAGCAATTCCAGCAACTCCATAACCATTATTAGTCGCTTGAGCGATCGTACCAGCAACATGGGTGCCATGTCCGTTATCGTCGTCAGCTTCTGCTCGATCGTTTACAAAATCGTACCCAGGGACAAATTTTGTTTCCTCCAAGTCGCGCACGCGAGTCACACCCGTGTCGATCACCGCGACGGTAACGCCGTTACCTTTATTTTGACTCCACGCACCTTCTACATTGATATTGTGAAGATTCCACTGCTTGCTGTACATCGGATCGTTAGGTGCGATCGCAGCTTTCTGAGTGAGAGGTTGCTGTAGTGATGAATCTCCAGTCAAATCAACTTTCTCAGACTGTGGGATTTTATAGACATAATTAGGCTCAATAAATTCCACGACTTTAGAGAGTTGGGACTTTCTGAGTTGTTGAAGTCGCAGTTTATCGCCCTTAATGATATACACATTCTCCTTAGCGGAAAATTTGTTATCTAATTGAGGTGTGACGTGGTACTCTTGGGCTAGTGCTTGCAAATTCTGTTGCAAGACTTCCTGAGAAATATCTTCACGAAAATTTAACAAAATTGTATCGAACTCACCGTTGGCTGCCAATCCCTGAAAACCAAACAGGGCAACACCCAAACCGATAATAAACAAGCCAAATATTATAAGCTTTCTCATCTCAACCGATTACCGCTTCTTGCCAGGTTGCTCACTAACTTGACGACTCCCTTGGCTAAAGCCGAAGGGATTCTTTTTGGATTTTGGCTATACTCAACCAATCCTACGGTGGTCAAAGCACCGTCTACTCTGACTTCCTAGTTCAAGACTAGGTTTCAGCCTACTTTTTTTCTAGATGTACATCACTATTGCCAGTTCGGTACGCTCAGTAACCTGCCATTATTTACGCCTTTTCGTCTAAAGAACACAAGCAGCTTTCATCCCTAAGCTAAAGCAACAGGGTGTTCAGCTTTTCTTTTTTATAACTCAAACAAGACCGTTAGTGGTGAATTTTGCATTAAAATTAAAGACCATTTAAGCAAACCTCTGGAATTTTTTAAGATGGAACGCGGTCTTCTGTGGTTACCCCTATTAGTCGCATTCTTTTGGTTGGCTTGGCAAGGCTCAAAAGAGTATCAGAAAATTGAAGCTTACCGTACTTGGGCGCAGCAATTTGAAAAGGCTAAGTACGATATTTATTCAGTTTTAGGTCAAAAAGGTTCCCAAATCACTTGCGGCAAACCCACTCCGAAAGGTCCGGTTAAACTAGAAACATTTTCTTTGCTTGATGTTCAGCAAATCCGTCTTTTAGTAGATGACAAGTCTGTGGACTTAGGCAACCCTCCCCAGAAGGGTCGTACTATCGAGTTGGAATTTGTTTTTCCTGACCCCTCTCAATCGGTACGTGTTCCCTTTACAGAGATTCCCCTAGCTGCTGAATGGGGGAAGTATCTACAAACAGTGACCACCTGACCAGTGACCACCTGACCAGTAAGCAGTTAATCTACCTCATTTTTACTTCCTAGTTATGAATACCGACATATCATCCAAAATACCTGTTGCTTTAACAATTGCTGGTTCTGATAGCGGTGGAGGTGCGGGTATTCAAGCCGATTTACGAACTTTTGCGTTTCATTGCGTCCACGGTACAAGCGCTATTACTTGCGTTACAGCACAAAATACTTTAGGTGTTATGGCCGTGGAGGCGATACAGCCACAGGCTGTTGTCGCACAAATTAATGCCGTATGTGATGATATTGGAGTACAAGCAGCAAAAACGGGAATGTTGCTGAACAAGGAAATTATTGCTGCTGTTGCCGAACAAGTGGAAGCTTTGCAAATTCCTAACTTGGTAGTCGATCCCGTTATGGTATCTCGTACAGGAGCTCAATTACTAGATGATGATGCTGTAAAGAATCTCCGCAATCTTTTAATTCCTAAAGCAGCACTTGTAACACCAAATCGCTATGAAGCCCAAATTTTAAGTGGTTTGCCGATTAATTCGTTAGATGATATGAGGGCGGCGTCTCACATCATTCACCGCAATACAGGCGTCAAGGTAGTTTTAGTTAAGGGTGGAGGTATGCAAGGCAGTTTGCGTGGGGTAGATGTTTGGTTCGATGGGCATCGCATGGAAACTTTGACAACCAAACACGTTGATACAAAAAATACTCACGGTACTGGTTGTACCCTGTCAGCAGCAATTGCCGCAAATTTGGCGCTTGGAAAAGATTTAATAACAGCACTCAAGCAAGCAAAGGAGTATGTAACCACTGCGCTATCTTACTCTCTTACTATTGGCAAAGGTCAAGGTCCTGTGGGTCACTTTTTTCCGTTGTTGAAGTAGGCGATTGGGGACTGGGGACTGGGGACTGGGAACTGGAAACAAGGAGGACAAGGTAGAAACTTCTCCCTTGTCTACCCTCTTTCTTGTCCCCATTGCCCCTTATCCCCAAAGGGGATCCCGAGTTCCCCAATCGCCAATCGCCAATCCCTAATCCCTTGTGTATTTAGTCACAAAGTTGTACATTAAGATTCTTCTCCTGAGGGACATTTTTCTATTACTCTTAAGCTTAGTTTCTAAGGCTGAGTATCTTCGATCGCAGTCTCTGATTGTTCAATTACATTAAATTGTGATAAGAATCCACTAATGCGTGCAACGACAGGTTCCGTCAACAACACCACATCTAGTGCAACCACTCCAAGCTACTCCCCCTCTGTACCCCTTTCCGTGTACCGGGATTTGGCTTCAGAGTTGCATACTGTTCGGGCAAATCTAAATTCTCTTTCTGCCCAGAATCAACAACTCGTGCAAGAGAATGAGTTACTTCGACAAGAAATTTCTAAAGCTGTTGAGTCTATCTTGCATTTACAAAAACTAGTTGATTCTCAGCCCAAAGTTAGTTATTCTCAAGCTCCTCCTCCATCTTCTCATGATTCAAAACCTCAAGCAAAAAAACAGATGACGCAACCTTCTTCCAAGAAGCAAGTTTTCCGCCCGCGTCCTCTTGCCGTTACAAATGAAGTAGAAATCGATCTTCCTACTCCACAATCTGTCTATGTAGAAGAGCAGGAAGCAAGTTATTATCTTCAAGATGAAGAACCAGAACCTTCACAACTTAATAGCTGGTGGTTTATAGTAGCTATCTTGTTCATTATTGTTATGGGTTTTGGCGCTGGTTATTTAATTGTACGCCCATTACTAGGACAACAGACTCGTTAAGAATGCTTTCATAACGCTAACTAATGTTTAGGTTGTGTTAAATAAGCTACAAACAAATAAAAACGATCGTCAAAGTCAGAGAATCTGCTTAGATAGAATACGTAGAAGTTAGGAGAGAAAAATGAAGAAAGTCGAGGCTATTATTCGTCCCTTTAAGCTTGATGAGGTGAAAATTGCGTTAGTCAATGCTGGGATAGTTGGCATGACAGTTTCCGAAGTACGGGGTTTTGGACGGCAGAAAGGTCAAACTGAAAGATATCGTGGTTCTGAGTACACTGTAGAGTTTTTGCAAAAACTGAAAGTGGAAATTGTTGTTGAAGATAACCAGGTTGACATGGTTGTAGATAAAATTATTGCTGCTGCTCGTACTGGCGAAATTGGTGATGGTAAAATCTTTATCTCACCAGTCGAACAAGTAGTGCGAATTCGTACTGGTGAAAAGAATACAGAGGCAGTATAGTTTAGTTAATGGTTAGTAGTTAGTGGTTAATGGTTAGTAGTTAGTGGTGAGTAAGGAATTCAACTAACAACTATCAACTAACAACTAACCTACAGCAATTGTCTCTAACTTTTGAAGTAAAGTATCAAACGCTTTACCCCGATGACTAATTGAACGCTTCATTTCTGGTGTCATCTCTGCATATGTAAATTGCATTTGGGGGACATAAAAAACTGGATCGTAGCCAAAGCCACCAGTCCCACGAGTTTCATGAAGAATTTCACCGTGACATATACCTTCTGTTTGTAAAGCAATACTACCATCCGGACGAGCGATCGCAATAGCACAAACAAATTGGGCTTGCCGATTTGGTGTATCGCCTAATTCTCTCAACAATCTAGCAATGCGATCGCTATCAGTTGTACCATAACGAGCAGAATAGACTCCGGGCGCACCGTTTAAAGCATCTACTTGCAAACCTGAATCATCCGCAATTGCCCAGTTTCCCGTGGCTTGTGCAACTTGAGATGCTTTTAAACAAGCATTGGCTGCAAATGTTTCTCCCGTTTCTTCTACTTCTAATTCTTTAGGTTTAAGAGTTAACTCCCAATTAGTATCAGCCAGGTAAGCTTGCATTTCGCGCAATTTTCCCGGATTTCCTGTCGCTACAACAAGTAATGTCATTAGTTGGTGGTTAGTTGTTAGTTGTTAGTTGTTAATTGTTAGTTATTAATTGTTACTCATAACTACTAACCACTAACTATTAACTATTAACATAATTTATTCCGCCCAATCTTTTGCCCAAGCAAGAGTTTGATGCACTTGTTCGAGGGTAGGGGCTTCGCAATACAGACGCAAAACTGGTTCGGTTCCGCTAAAACGAATCATTAACCAACTGTTATCGGCTAGGCGGAATTTATAACCATCAATGGTCTGGCAATCAATGACTGATTTTCCAGCGATTTCTGTCAAAGGTTGGGTTTGTAGTTGTTCTAGAAGACGCGATCGCACGGACATACTCGATAATGGTAGGTCAATGCGATCGTATGCGGAATTAAAATTAGTTTGTTCTTGTAGGTGACGGTAATAGTCGCCCAAATTTAGCCCGGATTCAACAATGGCTTCTAGTACATACAATGCTGACAGCAGTGCATCTCGTTCTGGGATATGACTGCCATAACCAATTCCTCCCGACTCTTCTCCACCCAACAGGACTTCTGCTTCTAGCATTCTATCTGCAATGTATTTGTAACCCACTGGTGTTTCAAAGACTGACAAATTATGCAATGCGGCTAAGCGAGGAATTAGATCGGAGCCACTTACAGTTTTGACGATTTCTCCTTTAAAGCCCCGTCTTAAAGTCAAATGGTCAATGAGTATAGGAACTAGGACTTGCGAACTCAGGAAATTTCCTTCTCCATCTACTGCTGCAATGCGATCGCTATCTCCGTCAAATACCAAACCGACTGTTAAACTAGAAGGCGTCGTTTCTCGATGCTGGTGCATTATCTCAAACAATTTTGAAAGGTATTTAGGCAGGGGTTCTGGCGCACCTCCATCGAAGAGAGGATCGCGATTGCTGTTAATCTCTTTTACCTCATTGCCAAGTAGCATTGCCAGCCCACCAGCGGCAGCACCATGCATAACGTCACCAAATACCGTCAGTTTACCTAAAGAAATAGCATCACGAATTTTAGTAATATTAACTTTGCCTTCTAATGCTTCACAATAACTTTGCCAAGGATTAAAATGCTCTATTTTCCCTGGGCTTGATGCAGCTGGTAATTCTTGAGTTAACAGTGCTTCTATCTGTTTTGTCACTTCAGGCGGTACAGAACCACCGAAAGCGCTTTTGACTTTTAAGCCCAAATATTTTCCAGGATTGTGACTTGCAGTAATCACCAATGCTCCCAGAGCATTTTGTTGCTTTGCTGCCCAACTAAAAGCTGGGGTTGGAGCATAAGTATCAGTTAATAGCACATCAAACCCAGATGCTGATACAACCTCTGCCACTTTACGAGCAAAGTCTTCTGCCATAAACCGTCGGTCGTGTCCCACAACGATTTTACGACTACCTACTTTGTCTCCATATGTATCAAATAAAACTTTTGCGGCAATTGGCGCTACTAAAGCTACTCGTTCAAAGGTGAACTCATCTGCAATAACGCCACGCCAGCCATCTGTCCCAAACTTGATTGAGTTAGTTGCAACTCGCATCGAGGTATCCCAACTTCCTAACATAGGATTGTAACATTTACATAGGGCACCCGGTACTCAAAGAACACATTGTTTCAATAAGTACAATGTGTCACTAGATTGTTATGACACACAGTGTAGCAAAATTGTTCCGCAATGGGCAATGGGCAATGGAAAGAGAAAATATTACTTCTTACCATGCCCTATTCCCTTATAAATCTACAAAACGATCGGTTGCTTCGATCAAAGCACTGAGAATTCCTGGTTCTGTCATGGAATGTCCAGCATCAGGAACAATAATAAATTCTGCTTCTGGCCACGCACTATGTAATTCCCAAGCTGATATCATTGGACATACAACATCATATCGTCCTTGAATGATGACTGTAGGAATGTGACGTATGCGATGGACATTTGCAAGCAAGCGATCGTCTTTTTCAAAAAATCCTTTATTAATAAAGTAATGACATTCAATGCGTGCAAACGCCTCTGCAAAAACATTCTCGCCAAACTTTGCCATCAAGTCTGTGTCTGGAAATAATCTGCTCGTACTAGCTTCCCAAATTGACCAAGCACGTGCCGCTTGCAATCGAATATTAACATTTGGATCGGTCAAGCGTTTGTAATAAGCTGTCAGTAAATCATGGCGTTCATCTAACGGAATTGGTTTTAAATATTCTTCCCAAGCATCAGGAAAAATATAGCTAGCACCCTCCTGATAAAACCATTGCAATTCTTTTTCCCTCAGCATGAATATACCACGTAAAATTAATCCCACGCATTGAGAGGGATGAGTTTGACTATAGGCTAATGCTAAGGCACTCCCCCAGCTACCGCCAAAGACAACCCACTTTTCTATATTTAAATGCGATCGTAGTTTTTCAATATCGCTAACCAAATCCCATGTCGTGTTTTCCCGTAGTTCTGCATGAGGCGTACTTTGACCGCAACCTCGTTGGTCAAACATTACAAGCCGCCATTTTTCGGGATTAAAATATTGTCGGTAGAAAGGCGGACATCCACCACCTGGTCCCCCATGTAGTAAAACAATAGGCTTACCTTGCGGGTTTCCTGACTCCTCAAAATGAATAGTATGTAAATCGGAAACCTTTAGAGTACTTTTTTTGTAAGGTTCAATAGGTGGATACAGTTTCTTCATCCTGCTGATTTTACTGACTTTTATAGTACCTGCAATTAAGCAGTTTAAAGCAGTTGAAGCACCAAAAAGGTAAAAAACCCAGTTTCTTCATTCACTCAGCCAAGCTATTACAGTTCTAATTTGTGTATACTCATACTGCATCAATCCGCTTCTTGTGGGATGGGCGTCCTCGCCCGTCCAATTGTGCAAAACGGAAGTAAAACAGCTTTATTTAAATAAGATTGCTAATCATCGCTAAAAACAAAACCCTCTCCTAAGTGTAGCTAAAGGAGAGGGGTTTGCGATATATAGAACCTGGCACCGAGCTATTTTTGCGGGCGGCTACCCGCCAACTATCGTCGCCGCATCAATGTTTCACAACTG
>NZ_BAACAP010000071.1:0-11105 GCF_045865695.1 Scytonema hankhaensis NUACC26 | reverse complement strand
CCATCTAAAAACATATCTACTTCATCAAAAGCGTAAAACGGCGAGGGGCGATAGCGTTGGAGTGCGAAAATAAAACTTAATGCTGTTAGGGATTTTTCTCCTCCGGACATGGAAGCGAGTCTTTGTACTGGTTTACCTTTGGGGTGCGCCACGAGGTTCAATCCACTGTTAAATGGATCTTCTGGATTGTCGAGTTGTAGGTAACCGTCTCCTTCGGAGAGGGTGGCGAAGATGGATTGAAAATTTTCATTCACCGCATCAAAGGCTTCTTTAAATGCTCGTTGGCGTAAGGTGGTAAAGTTTTCAATTCGTAACAAAAGTTCGGTGCGTTCTCCTTCTAAAGTCTGGAGTTTTTCGCTGAGTCCTTCTAAGCGTTTTTGAGTCCGCTCGTATTGTTCCAACGCTAGCATATTGACGGGTTCCATTGCTTGCAAGCGTTTGGCTAGCGATCGCAGTTCTTTTTGCAGGTCTTCTAAATCCACTTTATCTGGAACTTCTGGCAATGGGCTGGGTAATTCTGCTCCTACTGTACGCAATTGCTCTTGCAATGTCGCAAATTCAGATCGCCTTGTTTGCTGGGTTTCTTGCAGCTTTTGCTGTTCCCATTCCAACTGTTGCTCTTTGGTAACGTGCGATCGCAATTCAAGTTCGGTGCGATCGCGTTGTTGTTTTTCTTCTCCCAAATTCTTCTCCATTTCACTCAAATTTGCCCGAATTTCTGTAATTTGAGTCTTAAGTTCTATAATTTGTCTGGAGATACCCTGCAAAGCTTCTGTTGATGATGTTTGTTGCTCTTGATATTCTTGAATGCGGCTTGAGCATTCTTGAATTTTCTCTTCCGAGCGCTGCTGCTGGTTTTCTAAATTTTTCAGTTTTTGCTCGGCTTCTCGTAATGCTGCTTCCCTTTGTTGTAATTGTTGCTCTTGAATTTTGATAGTCGCTTGAATTTGTTGCCATTCTTGAGGAGTTTGGGACTGTTCCAACTCCATCAAAGCTTGTCTGAGTTGTTGTAATTGTTGCTCTTGACCTGGTAATTCCCGATCTAAAACCTCCAAACGGGATTGAGCCGTTGCTAACTTTTCCTGGTTTTGGGTTAATTGCGACCGCGTTCCTTCTAACTGGGCTGTCAAACTCTTAATCTCTTTCTGTAGCTGTTCGGCTTGCAACTGCTGTTCTCTCCGCCCTTGTCTGGCTTCAGCGAGTTCTTGTGTCAGTTGTTTTGTCCTGACTGACAGAGAACTTATCGCCTCACCACAACGCTCTAAAACCCGTTCGATATCCGCTAATCGACGCTTCAAACTAGCAACTTCCTCAGATTCTGCTGCTTCCACCGTCCCAAATCGCAACGCCGAACGCTGAGTCGTGCTACCACCAGTCATGGCTCCACTGGTTTCTAATAATTCTCCATCTAATGTTACAATTCTATACAATCCTAAATGCTGACGTGCTAGCTGTAAATTTTCAAACACTACCGTATTTCCAAAAACGTAAGCAAACACATCTTTGTAACGGCGATCGCACTCAATCAAGTTAACAGCATAATCAACATAGCCGTTCGCATAACGTAAGGTGAAATCTTGAGTCAATTTTGGAGCTTGAATTTTCGTCAGTGGGAGAAAAGTTGCCCTACCAGCACGTTTTTGCTTGAGCAATTCAATTCCGGCTGAGGCTATGCTGTCATCTTCCACAACTATGTGTCCCAAACGCGCCCCGGCGGAAATTTCCAAAGCCAATTGATAGCGAGGGTCTACTCGTCCTAACTGTACCACCATCCCGCAAACACCAGGTATACCCGCTTGTAAAATCACTTTACTGGCTTGGGTTCCTTGAACTTCTTGCTGGGCTGCTTGTTGGGCTTCTAGCTTATCTAAAGAACGTTGTTTTTCCCTTTGTTCTTGCAAGAGACGTTTTTGGGTATCTTGTTGGATTTGCAGTTCTTGTTCTGTGGCTGATAAAGTTTCGGTTAGGGTTTGAATGGGTTCGCTGGAAGCATTAAATTTTGTTTCAACTTGCGCGTACTCAGCTTGTTTTTCTGCTAGCTGGGGTTCTAAAGTTTGAATCAGTTCCGTTTGTTCTTGAATGAGTTGTTGTAATTGGTTATTGCGCTCTCTTAACTGGGCTTGTTCCGTGCGTTGGGGATCGACGGTTTGCAACAGGGCTTCTATTTGACGGTTGAGGGCTGCTTGTTGCTGTACCCAAGCTTCTGAGGCGGAAGCAATTTCTGCTGCTATTTCACGAGATTTTTCTAATTCTTGTCGTGCTTCATCTCGTTGGGTTTGTAAGGATGAGATGTATTGGGTTTGTTCGATTTCGTTTTGGGCGAGTTGTTCTAAGGTTTGTTGGTGTTGTTGAATTTCCTGCTGTGTTTGTTGTTGGCGTTTGATGGTTTCTTGAATTGCTGTTTCTAGTTCTGTTTGTTGGCGTTGAAGTTGCTTGCGTTCTGCTTCTTGGGTCGCTAGGGTGGATTGTACTGCTAAAAGTTGTTCTTCTCCCAAGGATTTGACATGGGCGTTGAGTTGTTCGAGTACGTTGGTTTTTTGGGCGATTTCTGATTTTAGGGCTGCGAGTTGATTGATGAGTTCGCTCTTAGTGCGATCGCCTTCTTGGATTTGTGTGGATAGCTTTTCTTGTTGAGCTTGTAAGGAACGCCATGATAAGACGGTTTCCCAAAGTTGTTTTTCTTGATACTCAGTGCGAAGTTTTTGGTATTTTTCTGCTTTGGCGCGATCTTGGGAGAGGCGATCGCGTTGTGCGATTAGTTCTGTCTCTACAATGCGACAGCTATCTTCCTTTTCCTTAACTTCATCAAGAGTTCCTTTGGCTTGGGTAATTTTGCGGTCAAATGCAGCTACTCCTGCTAATTCATCAATAATTTCCCGTCTCTCGCGGGAGTTCATGGAAATAATGCTGGTAACGTCCCCTTGGAGTACGACGTTGTAACCTTCAGGGTGAATCCGGAGTTTCTCTAGTTCTTCGTGCAGTTCTGTGAGGGTACAGGAGACACTGTTAATGTAATAATTTGAGGTGTAGGTTCCTTGGCTTGTGACTCTTAGCCTTCTGGTGACGCTCCATTCTACGCCAGATTTTGCTTGGATTTTGGCTTTGCGAAATTTTTCTTCTTCGGTTTGTTCCTGGCGATCGGTTTCTTCATCAGGTGATAAATCAGTGACATCGGTTTCTTCGGCTATGGTTACTTCTGTCACTTGGTGTACGTCGTCTACGATTAAGTCCGATAAATCAAAGGTTACTGTAACGCTTGCTTCGATGCTGGCTCTTCCCTTTGCTGTTTGATTATTGTTAACCAAATCGGGTAGGCGATCCGCCCGCATTCCCTTTGAACTGGCGAGTCCAAGGCAAAAAAGCAGTGCGTCGAGAATGTTGGATTTCCCGGAACCGTTGGGTCCAGAAATGACGGTAAACTCCGGTAGTAAGGGGACAGAAGTCGTACCGCCGAAGGATTTGAAGTTTGTGAGTTCTACCCGTTTTATATGCACCATAGGTGGTTGCTAACTGGGGGAGTGAAGTTCAAGTGTACCAACAAAATTATCAATAGGTTAGAGGGTTGGGGTAATGGAACCGCAGCCTGTAGCAGACGGACGCGGATGGGAGGAGTTTAAGGCTACTTCCTTCAGTGCTATAATACTAGCGATCTTCTTCTCTTCTTTCTCCCTTGCTCTTTGCGTCTTCGCGGTTCATTTAAATAAATAGTCTTCGGACGGGATAGGAGTAGTTTATCAAGAGAATTGTGAGATGGGGAAAAGCTGTTCCAAGATCCCTAACTTTTTGAAGGATACAGAGTCGCGAATAGCTATGCATTCATCAGAAGCAAACATTTGGATGTAATATAAGACATTATTGTCTCAACAAAAGCGGTACAATAGTACTGGTAGACTCTGGTGTGTGTATGACCATTCAGTTTAATTTTCATCCAGAGAAGGCAGTAGAAGCAGCAGCCTTGTTCCTGAAACTTCATGGTAAACCCATGAAGTATTTAGGTCTGCTTAAGTTGTTGTATATGGCTGACCGCATTGCTCTAGAACGTTTGGAGCAACCGATTAGTGGCGACCACTATGTATCAATGGATCGTGGTCCCGTTCTTAGTGCTGTTTATGATTTAATTAAAGGGAACAAGGTGGATGGTGCATTAGATGTATGGTCTAAATACATCTCTAGTCATAGTAATTATGAAGTCTCCTTACTAAAAGATCCTGGAGTTGACGAACTCTGTGAAGATGAAATTGATATTATCAAGCAGGTTTATCAAGAGAAGGGTCATTTTGATCGATTTGACTTAGTAGAGATAACTCACCTTTTCCCTGAATGGCAAAATCCTAATGGTAGTCCTATACCCATTTTTGTTGAAGATATTCTTCAAAACATAGGAAAAACAAACGATGAAATAGAAGAAATCCGCAAAGAGGCTGAGAGAGAAGCTTACTTAGATTTGGTTTTGAATGACTAATTTTTGTGTAAATCTTGGAGATGCATTCCTGTTGGAGACTCCACCCAACGGAATGCATTTGTATATTGCTATAGCTCTTATAGATGAAGACAGCGACACTTACTTATTTGTAAACATAACTTCTCTTAGACCAAATTCAGATACATCATGCATCCTAAAACCTGGAGCAGGCGTTCCTAAATTTATTCTTTATGATTCAGCCGTAGCTTATGAAGCATGCGCGTGAAATTAGTTTAACACAAATTTCCGAGATAATTGATAATGATAGTTGTACTTAACAAGGGACTTGTTCGCTAAATATTTTGTACAAAATACAAATGGGTGCAATATCATCTAAACAAATAAAAATTAAATATAAGAACATCATTAAGACTCGCTTGAATATTCCATAAGTGTACTTCTACCATCTTCACGCTTTTCGCACTATCTAAAATTTTTTTTACTCGTATCGCGATATCTTCACTTCCACTGTCATGTAACAGCATCGAAGCTATTTTTTAGCTTCGAGAGAAGGTAATTAATAATGTCTGTCCGGATTGCCAGTTTTTAATTTTCTCTCAGTATTTTTGGTAATACTGTATCAATTTGTTCTGGTGGTATTTTTACGCGACCGGGCGCGATCGCTAACATATCCATGTATTTATGGAAAGCTTCGGTGTCATGAGGGTTACGCCGAACATATGCCAGTAATTCAGCCCGTGTCATACCTTCAAAATTTGATTCCGTCATAAATCATTCCTCCATCAATGTCAATCTCAATTTCTATTGTCTGTCCAACCAGAATGAATATGCGTTTTGTTCGCTCATCTAATCGAGTCACGTTCATTGGTTTTAGCAAATTACTTGCCATAACGCACACTCGATACATGTCAAGTGGACGGGGATATCATAAAATCCTGATAATCGCATTAAAGGTGCGATCGCCAAAAATTTAATTAAACCTTCAGACACTTTTCCAGATGCAAGATAGCGTCGGAAGTTATTCCTGATTGTTAATAAATCCTGCTGCTCCCACTTTGTCAACGGCTCTATAGTTAAATAATTAGTAAACGAACCAATCGCTTCTTCTTGGAGTTTTAACAAGCGATGAACATCATTGAGAGTAATGGTACTGGCTTCTAGAGTAATTGGCATAGGTTTTCACCACGTTTTCTAGTACTAATGAACATACTGCACTATGAAAGGCAAGAATTTCCATAGAGGATCTCTAAAAGGTTACGTATGATACCTCTTTCAGCAATTATTGTCTAACTATGCTATAATTTTGCGTCTAAAAAACTATTGTTATCTTTTGGAGCAAGAGCAATTTGGTAACTTAGTGCATCAAGAAATTCGATTACAGTATCCGCAGTTGTCGGAGATCTGACGAATCGATTCCGTTAGAAATAGAATAGAAATAGGTTTATACACAATACATAGTAGGTCATAATGAATTTGTCACTCACTCCAGAACTCGAGCAGTTTGTTCACAATCAGGTAGCAAGTGGGAAATACTCATCATTTGAAGAAGTTGTTTTGGCTGCTCTACAGAGCTTGGCAGAGCGCGAACGTATTTACAAGGGACGATTTGAAGAATTGCAACGGGAAATTGAGCTTGGTGTAGAAGCATCTTTACGAGGAGAAATTGTTGATAGCGAAACCGTTTTTAGCCAACTACAGCAGAAGTTACAACAACGTCGGGAACAGGCTTGCTAGCCCATGAACAATATTTGTCGGTTTACTGTCCCAGCCAGTCGGGATATTGAAAACATTATCGACTACATTGCTGATAGTAGTAGTTTAGATGCGGCAGATCGCTTGCTTAAAAAAATCAATCAAAAGTGTAAAAATCTCGCTAATTTCCCAAACATGGGACGCAGGCGAGATGAACTTCTTCCATCATTACGCAGTTTTCCAGTTGATGATTACCTAATATTTTATCGTCCAATTGAAGGAGGAATTGAAATATTAAGGGTAGTTAGTGGGTATCGGGATCTAAATGCCTTATTTGAAGGACTGGATGAAAATTAGTACAGCATATGTTTTATGTTGCAATTCTCAGTTGTGTTAAATGCATCTAATTTTAGGAGTGCAACGCCTTGCGTCCTTACATCTGTATTACATTGATTCGAGAATACTTACTAATATGGCGTACTTTTATTCTATTCGTGGTTGGTTGGAAGTTGAGCCAGATAACTTCGCAAGTGTTACAGGATTAATACAATCTCTACAAGCAAGTTATCTTAAAGATACAAAGATAGGATTATATTTGCAAGGCTGGTGTTGGAACTCTCAACCAGTCAATTGGACACAGTACGTGTTTTATGGAGCAGATATAACTGAGGATGGATTGGAGTTATTTAAGGATACATTGAGTAAATTAATTACACTAAAGGGAAATTTGTCAGGTTATTTCCATGCTCAAGGTGAAGATGGGGAGAAGAATTTTGTTTATAGAGTAGTTGACGATCGCTTGATGATGGAAACGGATAGTATTTTGGTAGCAGTAACTTAATGTGAGAATGTTTGTAGATTAAGATAATTATTATGGAATGAGGTGAGTTATGCAATTAGAAGATTACTTCGATTTTCAACGTCCTGATGATATTCGGCTGAAAGGTACAAGGGTAGGAATTGAAACGATCCTTTATGATTTTATACATCGTTGTCGGACTCCAGAGGAAATCGTCGAAAGCTATCCATCGGTCACTTTGGAACAGGTCTATGCTACTATCCTCTATTACCTACATAATAAAGAAGCCGTTAGTGCCTACATGAGTGATTGGTTGGAATGGAGCCATAGAGTGAGAGAAGAACAACGCCGCAATCCTCCGCCGGTTGTTGTTAAGCTTATGAAACTTAAAGCCGAACGAGAAGCAAAGAAAAAAACACATGACTCTCAAGTATCTTCTTGATGAAAATGTTGATAAGGTTTATCAACGTCAATTTTTACGGAGAAGTTTAAACCTTGTCATGTGGGTGGTTGGAGATCCGGGTGCTCCTCCCAGAGGCACATTAGACCCGGAAATATTAGATTGGTGTGAGGAGCGTAATTTCCTATTAGTAACTAATAATCGTACATCCATGCCCGTACATTTAGCTGACCACATTGCTCAAGGTCATCACATCCCTGGAATTCTGATATTAAATGATAAATTAACTATTGGTGAAACTGTTAATGAGTTAATCTTAATTGCAGAGGGATCTTTTGAAGGTGAGTATCAAGACCAAATTGTTCATTTGCCGTTGCCTTAAAGGAAAGAAATAGCTATACTGGAAACGGCTAAAAACTGTTCTTTTTCGGAATGAGTTGATGTATTTGTAGGGGCGCAAGGCATTGCGCCCTTACGAGTTTTTGACAACTTTCGGAAAGTTTGTTTGATGATGGAAACGAGCAGTATTTTGGTAACAGTAACTTAATATAATTCCCCTTCTTACGTGCTGACATAACATCACGTTGTAAAAATCCCCATCAATCCCAACATTCCCCAACAAATTTAGAAATTAGCAGACGGAGACTACGCCGGAGTAGAAGCTTAGGGTAGGGTGTT
Source organism: Scytonema hankhaensis NUACC26 (assembly GCF_045865695.1). Classification (NCBI taxonomy): domain Bacteria; kingdom Bacillati; phylum Cyanobacteriota; class Cyanophyceae; order Nostocales; family Scytonemataceae; genus Scytonema; species Scytonema hankhaensis. The sequence continues at coordinate 3,113 of NZ_BAACAP010000071.1, read as the reverse complement.
TTTAAGTGGGAAGAACCAAAGTCAATAATTGTGTTTTCGGTTAAGATATACGACATAACGTTAAGGCGTAAGCTCGTTGCTTACAGTTTCTTTGAGGGATATTCTATGGTAATGAATCGTGAGTCCATAGCGAATCGTATCCAAGCCATGCCAAGCGACCTAGTGAAGACGGCTGTACTCAGATGGCTCTTAACCCCAGGCAGTTTAGACGATCTAGAACAGACACTTAAAGAAGAAACCACTCTTGAAGAAGAGAGTGATTGGGAGTGGGGTGAAGTTAGCGCGTCCCTTCAGTTTATGCCTCTGAGCGAACAGGAAATGGTTCATCATAGCCTGCAAGCTTTGGAGGAATACCAGCGCACGGGACAGGGCATAGACCACGAACAAATGAAAGCATGGGCAGCTAACTTGGGGACGGATCGAGAATTACCATGTCCCTAGTCATTTGGTCTCAACAGGCATCACAGGATATTCAGAGGCATTACGCTTTCTTACAAGACGTAAATACTATGGAATGGATTTTTTACCCGTTTAAGTTACTTCTAATTCCAAAAATTGTTGAATTGTTAAAATCGAAATCTCCTGAAATGGATGCAACACCAACAAATCATTATCTCCACTGATAATACAAGTTGCTTGTCCACTCAATGCTAACTCCAGATATTTATTGTCTTTTGGCTCTCGGCAAATATCAATATTTTCAGTTATCTCTACAAACTTAACTGTTTTGACAAAACTAGCCAAGAATAGTTTTCTCTCTATTACTGTAATATATTTATCAAATTTTTCTCTGTTTAAAACTTCTTCGATTTCCGATAAAACAGGCATTGACATCAATACTCTACCAAATATCTGAGCCTTATCCAATGCCTGACGCGCTTTACCTTTTTTGATAATAACGGCACTAATAATGATATTCGCGTCCAGAACAAATAGCCTTTCAACGTTCATTAAGAATAGACTCCAAAATTTCTGGTGTTAAACCTCTGGCTGCTGCTCTATCGCTAATTTCATCCATAATTTCTCGCAATAAAGCAAGATCTTCATCAGCTGGTTTTTGAAGTAATATACTAATTAACGATTGAATTTTCTGACGTTCTCTATGGGATGCAGACTGATATGCATCTGCCACTTCTGGAGTCACTTCAATAATAATTTGTTTCATTTTTTTATCAATTTTTTGTTAGCATTTGGACTATAATGATTCTAGCAAATTTATTCTGTTGGCGCACCTGACAAGCACTAGTGTCTCCCACAAAGGCGTTCGATCGCCGCGTAAGTAAGTTGGCGAGAAAAAACCAACCTATGTAACGAAAAGTAACGTTTCACCAAAAAGGTAACGTAAAAGACACGATAGGCTTCGTCAGTACGAATGCGAATTTCTTCGACTCCCTTGCCAACAATGGGCATTGGTTTGAAATCTGTTGGTGTCTGTCCTTGCTGAACTGCTCGCAATTGAAAGCCCGCTTTACAACGTGCTTCTTCCGAGAAATTGGAGATGTCAATTTTGGACGAGCCAATCCAAAATCTAAAATCCAAAATCATGTTATTCCTCTCTCAACTTTTTCAACTCTTCTGCTGAGAAAGGATTTTTACCTATATTTAAGGCATTAATCCAGCGTTGACGTTGCGATTTGTACTCAGAATTATCAGTCCATTTGATAAAGGCTTGGAAGTCCTCAATCGCTCCTTTGCTATTACCAATTAGCGCTCTAGCCAGCCCTCGGCTATCAAAAATATTTCCATCTTTTGGAGAAAGAGCAACTGCTTTTTCACAGGCAAACATAACATCTTTCGCAAATCCCCGCAAGCTACCATCCCAACAAAGAGAATTCCAATCATCGGCAGAAATGGTTAAAGAGGGATCGACTTTTTGAGCATCTTTGTAAAGAGCGATCGCTTCTTTAATTTTATCCTGCTTTATGAGTGCTTCTCTTGTTATGAGAAAAGCAACAGATGTTGGATTATTTTCTATAGCTTTCGTCTCTGAATTTAAGTCAATATTTGGAGCTAGTTGTTGTGCTTTTTTAAACTTAACTAGTGCTGCCTCAATGTTACCTTCTTGGGCAAGTTTTATGCCTTGGACAACTATAGCAGGTGCTGCTTTTACTTCTGAATTATAGTTTAGTTTGGAATTCCAAACCTTGGCTTTATTAAACTTAGCAACCGCACCTTCAAAATTTCCCTCAGTTGCTAATGTCTCACCTTGTTCTACTAAAGTTGATGCTGCAGCAATCAGGAGAGGCTTTGTTTGACATACCTGAAGTTCTTCCAATGTCTCAGGATGCTGGGGCAAATAATATTTGAGCCAATCGCATCCCAACACAAGTAACTTTTCTAGATCCAAGTTCCACAATTTCACCGTCTTGTCCGAACTTGCAGAAGCGATAGTTTTGCCGTCGGGGCTGAAGCTGACGCTCCAAACTCCGGCGAAATGCCCTCTGAGGGTTTTGAGTTCTCTGCCTGTGGTATCCCAGAGTTTGACGGTGTTGTCCCTACTTGCAGAAGCGATAGTTTTGCCGTCGGGGCTAAAGCTGACGCCATAAACATCGTCGGAATGCCCTTTGAGGGTTTTGAGTTCTCTGCCTGTAGTATCCCAGAGTTTGACAATGTTGTCATCACTTGCAGAAGCAATCGTCTTGCCATCGGGGCTGAAGCTGACGCTCAAAACTCCGGCGGAATGCCCTTTGAGGGTTTTGAGTTCTCTGCCTGTGGTATCCCAGAGTTTGACGGTGTTGTCATCACTTGCAGAAGCAATCGTCTTGCCGTCGGGGCTGAAGCTGACGCTCTCAACTTGATCGGAATGCCCTTTGAGAGTTTTGAGTTCTCTGCCTGTAGTATCCCAGAGTTTGACGGTGTTGTCCCTACTTGCAGAAGCAATCGTCTTGCCGTCGGGGCTGAAGCTGACGCTCAAAACATCGTCGGAATGACCTTTGAGGGTTTTGAGTTCTCTGCCTGTAGTATCCCACAGTTTGACGGTGTTGTCCTTACTTGCAGAAGCAATGGTTTTGTCGTTGAGGCTGAAACTGACGCTCCAAACTCCGGCGGAATGCCCTTTGAGGGTTTTGAGTTCTCTGCCTGTGGTATCCCAGAGTTTGACGGTGTTGTCATCA
>NZ_BAACAP010000070.1:0-10925 GCF_045865695.1 Scytonema hankhaensis NUACC26 | reverse complement strand
CCTCAAGGTATCTTAGGGAAAAAGGAGGAACTTACCCTTGGTAAATAAAGAGTCATCCCAAATTCAATTACTATCAGCCACCGGGCTTTGTAAAAGTTTTGGCGGTATTCGAGCAGTCGATAATGCCGAAATTCACGCCGCGACTGGTGGTATCACTGGCTTAATCGGTCCTAACGGTGCTGGCAAAACAACTTTGTTTAACTTACTCTCAAACTTTATCCGCCCAGATAAAGGAAAGGTGATTTTTGATGGAGAACCCATTCAGCACTTGCAGCCATATAAAATTGCTTGTGCTGGTATGATCCGGACTTTTCAGGTAGCTAGAACACTGTCACGGTTATCAGTGATGGAAAATATGCTGCTAGCCGCACAAAAACAAACAGGCGAGAACTTTTGGCAAGTGCAATTCCAACAACACAAAATCGCTCAAGAACAAAAGGAACTTAAAGAACGAGCCATGTTCTTGTTAGAGTCTGTAGGGTTGGCACACAAAGCACAGGACTACGCTGGGGGTTTGTCCGGCGGACAACGCAAGCTGCTAGAAATGGGAAGAGCGCTCATGACCAATCCCAAGTTAATTTTGCTCGACGAACCAGCCGCCGGAGTGAATCCCAGATTGATTGATGACATTTGCGATCGCATCGCTTCTTGGAACAAAGCGGGCATGACATTTCTCATTATTGAGCATAACATGGATGTCATCATGTCCCTGTGCGATCGGGTTTGGGTACTTGCAGAAGGGAGAAATCTCGCTGATGGCACACCACAGGAAATTCAAAACAATTCAAAAGTTTTAGAAGCTTACTTGGGTAAATCAGCTTAGAAGGGATTGGTAATTGGGGATTAGGCAATAGAGATTTGTAGGGTGGGCATTGCCCACCATTTGCTTATTAACTGCTAAACGCATTAATATTACAGCGACAAGCATGAACTTCAAGCTTGCTCAACACGCGCCAAGTGCGTAATTCAATCTTGCCATTGCTCACCAAATAGTGTTCTGCTTGAAATGCTTTAACGGCGTTCTCAGTTTTGACCTCAAAAACACCATCGACAATTCCAGAATAATAACCGCCTGCTTTAAGGGCTTCTTGAACCGCTTTCACTATAGTTCCGTGACTACCAATGCTCAGTTCTGGTAGACTGTCAGCCCCTTTGTACAAATAATTCCAAGTTTCTTCTCCTACAATTCCATCCACAGTTAAAAAAGCAAGGCACTGTAGATACTTCACAGCATTTTGAGTTTGTCGGTCAAAGTAACCCGTTGTGGAAACTGACATGGGACAAGCTGATACAGTATCTAATTGAACGAGTCTTTGGTTTAAAACTTTCTGCATTTCTTTAACAATTTGACCAAAAGCGCCAAACTGTAAAGTGGGTCGCTGAGTAGGGTACTGAATGATAGCAGGCATAAGTAGAAGATTTTTTATGCGAAGGAGATTTTTTAAGACTTATAAAACAGACTTCAGAGTTCCCTACAAGCAACACAGATAAAAAAGAGTACCTTTGAGGGTGATTTTTTTCAGGTTCAGTCGTGCTAACCAGTGACCAGTGACCAGTGACAAATTTAACACTGTATGATTGCTCATCAAGCTTCAAAAATTCTTCTCATTGTTTCCATTCTTTGGAGTTCCACCTCACTAATTAAGGTAGAAGCTAGCCCTAAACAAAGATATTTACCTCCTGAATTGGGCTGTCGTTCTACAACAACAGATACTCCTCTGTTTACACAACGGACAACAACATCACAGCAAATTGGGACTGTTAGTCAAGGCGGTCAAGTCTTGCTACAAGAATCACCTCGAAAAGGGCTTCAACTGATTGCAGTCTTTGAGCCAGAATCAGAAAAATATGGATATATTCAAACAAAAGTTCTGGATTTTTGTGATTCGTTTAGAGAACCCGATCGCAGAAGGCGACCTATTGACACAGCTTGTAGAAGAATCCGAGGAGTAGAAAACGTACAATATGAGGTTTATCCCGAACCCGATAAAAACTACACACCAATTGCAACAGTTAGAAGCGGACAAATAGTCATGGTGAAATTAAGACCGGATGGTAAAGTGAGTTCTTATCGGAATAAAGACTTAATCTGGTTAGAAATTGACCTTTATAAAACTCCTATGTCAGCAAGATACAATTTTCCTAATGGCGAGACTGGATGGATTGAGAATCAAGACCAAATTAGTTATTGCGATCGATGAGCAGTCAGCAACTACAAAGTCTCTATTTGTTGGGAACTACAGTGTACAAATAAGTCAGAAATAGCTAATAGACTGGGGTTTTAGTCTTAGCTTTACCCCACCCTAACCCTCCCCTTTACAACTACGGTGTACACACAAGTTGGGTTTACCCCCCTTAATCCCCCCTTATAAAGGGGGGAAACCAGAAATTGTCTTCCCTCCCCTTTACAAGGGGAGGGTTAGGGTGGGGTAAAACAATTTTTATCATTCCTCTACAAAACGTCGGTAAATTTTGTTCTCTGTTTGCATGAGTTGGTAACCCACTAGTTCTCTACATAAAGTGGTGCTATCAGGATAGTATTGCTGAAGAATTTCATTCATAGTGTTTTCTGAGTAATTCACTCCTACCTCAAATTTGCTTGCCAACCATTTCAAAATGACTAAGCGTTTTTTACGACTTGTGGGAATTTCTTTAAGACGATCGCCTTCTATATATGTACCAAGAACTTTGCTTTCCCATGCTTCGGTATCCACGTCTTCGGCTAGAGAGGCTATAGTCTCCGGCTTAGCAATCTCCTGACTAATATTTTGCAGGGCTTGGTTGTTCAACTGATACAAACGAGTATTGCCCTCCGGACGCATTGTCACTAGGTTTAACTCTTTCAGTTTTGCAAGATGATGTGACACTGTTGGCTCCTTCAGTTGTAGAAGGACTGCCAATTCTTCAACACTACACTCTTGATTGGCGAGGATACCCAAAATTTTGAGTCGGCTTTCATCTGCCAAGGCCTTCAAAAAGCGCAGCAGAATTTGGAACTGCTCATTGTTCATCTTCCTGTTAGACTATTATTAGACGCAAATCTAATTAGTTTTTTATCGAAATAAAGGTGCTGTTCTCCTTCGACTCAGCACGAAGCTTGTCTTGAGGATTTTTTAGTTAAGTTAATTCTGTTACGAATTGCTAAGAAGATTTAGTTTTCTTAAGTAGTTCTTTACATTTCGCCATAAATTATCGCTCGCTAATATGAATCATGAGGTTAGATTATGATTAGAAGAGGTATTTCACTCGTATAAGCAGCAAAATACTTACAGGTAGAACAGTCTACTCTTTACATAGCGTTGCAAAAAGGAGAAATTCCCACTTGTAGAAGAAATGGAAGAACTATAAATATCCTCCCGAAAACAAGCTTGCTGACAATTTATTAAGGTGAGTAGTGACAGAACAAACAGTTTAAATCTCTTTCATTCGTAAGATTCAACTAGATCCAAATTAGCTGTAACCTATTTATAAAGAGATTTTAGTAACCAGATTTACCTAGAGATTGAGCGACAACCAACGGAAGAGATGGTGTGTGAACGAGGAAAATTTTTTCCAGCAACTCAAGATTTTGTACGATCGCGTGAGTGCCTTACAGGATGATACTAGCGGTACATCGTTGTCCGCTCAAGTCTGGTTGCCCACAGCTCTTGCAGAACTTAACACTGCCTTTGAGGAATTAAAGGTCGCTGAGGAGGAGTTGCGAGCGCAAAACGAGGCACTAGCAACTGCTCGTCAGTCAGTGGAAGCAGAGCGTCAGCGCTACCAAGATTTATTCAATTTTGCTCCTGATGGCTACCTTGTAACTGACGCAAATGGGAAGATCCAAGAAGCCAATAACATTGCTGCTAAGTTACTCAACATCGCTCCTGAGTTTCTGGTAGGTAAACCGTTAGTTAACTTCGTTATCCATGAAGATCGTCAAACCTTTCGTAGTAAACTATATCAAATGTCCCAGGTAAACTGGGTGCAAGAGTGGGAAGTGCGCTTAGTACCACGCGCTCGAGAGGGTACAAAAATACCTTTTGATGCTTCTATGACGGTAAGCGCTATCCGCAATCGGGAAGGTGAATTGGTCGCCTTGCGCTGGCTGCTACGCGATGTCACCGAACGCAAACAGGTTTTGGAGCGGTTGCGGTTACTGGAGTCGGTGGTTACAAATATCAATGAAGCTATTCTCATTACAGAAACTGAGCCTCTTGATGAGCCGGGTCCGCCTATTGTGTACGTCAACGAAGCCTTTACCCGTATAAGTGGCTACCATCCCGAAGAAGTGCTTGGTAAATCCCCACGCTTTATGCAAGGTTCAAAGACTGAACGCGCCGTGCTGGATACAGTTCGCACAGCTTTAGAGAAATTTGAGCCAGTGGTCGTCGAACTCATTAACTATCGCAAGGACGGCTCGGAATATTGGATAGAGATGAGCCTAGTACCGCTCATGGATGAAACAGGGTGTTACACTCATTGGGTTTCAGTGCAACGCGACATTACTCTTGCCAAACGTGCAGAAGAAGATCGCGCTCAGTTGCTTCGCGAGCAAATTGCACGTGCTGAAGCCGAAGCGGCAAACCGTACAAAGGACGAGTTTCTGGCAATGGTTTCCCACGAGTTGCGATCGCCCCTAAACGCCATCCTTGGGTGGTCGCATATACTACGTTCTGGTAAGTTGGATTCAGTTCAAACCAATAAAGCACTAGAAGTCATTGAGCGCAACGCTAAAGCTCAGAAACAAATAATTGAAGATTTGTTAGATGTTTCACGCATCATTCGCGGTCAGGTTCGCTTGCAACCACAACCAACTCATCTCGTACAAGCGCTCGAAGCAGCCATTGATACCGTGCATCCCACAGCCGACGCTAAAATGGTTCGAGTTTCGTCCTATCTCAATCCCGAGGTCGATCTGGTTTGGGGCGATCCCGACCGTTTAAAGCAAATCGTTTGGAATTTGCTCTCCAACGCAGTTAAATTCACGCCTGCTGGTGGAGAAGTTAAGGTTTGGTTAACAAGTGTCAATTCCCAAGTCCAAATTAAAGTGAGCGATACTGGCATTGGTATCAGTCCTGACTTCTTGCCCTATGTCTTCGATCGCTTCCGCCAAGCCGAAAACACTACAACTAAGGAGCATGGTGGATTGGGGCTAGGTCTAGCGATCGTCCGTCAGTTAGTCGAACTACATGGTGGTACAATTCAAGTAGAAAGCCCTGGAGTGGGACAGGGAGCAACATTTACCGTGCAACTACCAGCGATAGATAGTTCAGGAGCGCTCCATTTAGAGCAACTCACTAACTCTTCGGAGTAGGGAGTAGGGGCTGACTGCTGGTCACTGGTCACTGGTCACTGGTCACTGTTTCCCACCAAGCGATGGAACTCACCTTTAATAATGCCATAACACTCACAAGTGATATCTTCTAGACCTTCTCTGTCAAGAATAGTCATTTTGCCGCGCTTGTAGCTAATGAACCCTGCCCTCTGAATCGTAGCAGCAACTACGCTCACGCTGGCACGACGCACGCCTAGCATTTGCCCTAAAAACTCGTGGGTTAGGGGAAACTCGTTTGACCCCACTCGGTCTTGAGTCATTAGTACCCATCGGCAAAACCGCTCTTCAATGGAATGCAAGCGATTACACGCCGCCGATTGGGCAATTAGATTAAACAGTGCTTGCGTATAGAATTGCAGCAGCTTGTAAAGGGGGCTAGCTGAAGTCACTTCGCGTTTAAATACATCTGCTCTCATTCTGAGAGCTTTACCTGGAACCTGAGTAAAAGCCTCACCGGGAATTGTCTTAGCTTCCAGGAATACAGGTAGACCGACCATACCTTCATTACCTATCGTAGCTACTTCCACTGCTTCACCATTTTCCATAACAGTAAGCAGGGAAACAACGCCATAGTTGACAAAATAAACATACTGAATGGGTTCATTGGGTCGGTAGAGGAATTGTTTGTATTCTAAGGGGACAAGTTCTAAGTGAGGCAAAAGGCGTTGGTATTCCTCTAGTGGAATGGCAGCTAGTAACATATTTACGGGATTGTGAGTGCTTTGAGATACGGACATTGGAAACCTCTTTGAGCCAGTGGTATATCAATTAAATAGCTCATGGCATCAGTCAATGTCGTCTAGCAAAAGAAAAACTCATTGTAAATAAGTTTTGTACGCAAGCGTACAAAACTTATTTACAATATAATAAAGTTATTTGTAAATAAGTCTATGTAAGCATTCCACGTGCTTTGGGGTAGCAGTTGGCTTTTTGCAGAATTAGCTCAGACAGCTCTTCGTAAAAATAATTCTTTTTCCATGCCTAATGCCTAATTTTCAAGACAATCATAAGATTATCTCTCATTTTCCCAATGTTGCTTATAATGTAGTCGCAATAGCAGCTTCCAGAGGAGGGCTAAAAGCGATTGGCAAAATTTTGTCAGCATTGCCAGTTGATTTTCCAGCAGCAATTGTCGTGGTACAGCATCTGTCTTCCAAGTACCCCAGCTATACGGCACAAATCCTTGCTCCCCACACGCTTTTGCGCGTAAAACAGGCTGAGGAGGGGGAACTTTTACGCCCAAGAACAGTCTATACTGCTGTTCCTGACAAACATTTGGTAGTTAAGCCAGATGCTACGCTGTCTCTCACAGACGAACCCAAAGTGAATTTTGTCCGTCCTGCAGGTGATAAACTGTTTGTCTCAGTCGCAACTAGTTTTAAAAGTCGAGCGATCGCGATCGTTCTCACAGGTAAAGACGGTGATGGTACTTTAGGCGTGTTAGCCATAAAAAAATATGGCGGTACAGTCATTGTTCAGGATCGGGAAAGCAGCGAGTATTTCAATATGCCCAAATCTGCTATTGATACTGGCAAAGTTGATTGGGTTCTTCCCGTAGACGCGATCGCTAACTACTTGGTAAAGGAAATTATGACAAGAAAAGTGGTAGAACAAATTCAACAATTCAGTTTACAGCTTGTTAAATAAGTATTTAATTTTCATCATTTTTGTATCAATCTCTTCAGACTTAAATTCTAAATTTTTAGACTGAACTATAAGTGCGTGAGCTTGCTCTATAAGCACTGTCGATTTTGCTTTTGTGACGCTTGATTTGTTTTGTAATAGCGTCAATTTTGTTTTTAACACCTCTAAGCGAATAGGCAAATTGTTATCTGGATTGGTCACATAGATATCCTCATTCATTTTTGCAAAAAGTATATTTACTGCAATCGGTTAAAGATACGATTCATATAATTTTGGTTAGTTGTGAGTGGTTAGGGATGTCCAAGAAATAAATTACCCCGGAATGTGGGATGAGCTTCTAGCCCGTCCCATGTCAGTGGCGGGCTAGAAGCCTGCACCACAAAAGAAAATTGGATATTTTTTTATTTGGAAGTCCCTTAACAACGAACAACTAACAACTAACCACATTAAGCACATAAGCTTTAGTTTAGTGCTTGGCGAATTAGTTTGTCTGTCCTCTACCGTACCGTATATAGCAGTTCTCAGTTAGCTGCAACACATTAAATAATTATCTTGTGGGGCGGGCAACATACCTGCCCCACAAGAACTACAGCGCTTTGTATCTGAATGAGGTACACCCCACTTTCATCCCCCCTTGGTAAGGGGGGACAGAGGGGGGTAATTTTTGTACCTCACCAAGTTGAAATCTGCTGTATAGTGGATACTATCTGAGAAGCACTATAGCTGTTTTCACTTGAATCAAGTACAGATTTATCCGCGTTCATTTGCGTTAAGGGTGCGGTTCCATAACTTTTTTATGTATTGTACCCAATTGAAAAACGCTATATAAGTTACTCCACAGGACGCACGATCGCAGGTGTTGTGGGTCGATCTGGCTTAAAGATAGCAGCAAGCGCTTGTTCTAAAGTTTCTGCCATCACAATCCGGTTGTTATAAGCAACAACTACCCTAACAAAAGTCGGTAAACTATTTTGCTCTGCTTCTAAATAGAGAGGCTCAACGTAAAGCAAAGATTGCTCGATGGGAATCACTAATAAATTTCCTTGAATAACCCTCGATCCTTGACGGTTCCAGAGGGAAATTTGTTGGGAAATTACAGGCTCTTGATTAATCAAAGCTTCTATTTGTTCGGTTCCATACACTAACTGTTGTTTGGGAAATTCGTAAAGCAGCAACTTGCCGTATTCCTTCCCATCCGAACGTGCTGCTAACCAAGCAATCAGATTTGCGCGTTGTGTGGGTTTGAAGGGTAGCAGTAAAATAAATTCTTCTGATTCTGCTTGCGGCAATGCTGTAATGATATAGTAAGGTTCTACCTGTTGCGGTTTGCTACCGTAAATCTCGTCAGGAACTTGCCACAGGTCTTCTCGGTTGTAGAATACCTGGGGATCGGTCATATGATAAGTCAGCAATCGTTCTGATTGAATATTGAAAAGATCTACCGGATAGCGGATGTGATTATGAAGGGCAATCGGCATTGCATCTAATGGTTCTAATAAGCCTGGGAAGATGGCTTTGAAAGCATTAATAATTGGGTCTTTTGGGTCAGCTATAAAAAAGTTGACCGAACCGTTGTAGGCATCAATAACGACTTTGACGGAATTGCGAATGTAATTAAATTGATTTTTTCCTGGCTCGGAATAAGGGTAGCGATCGCTTATCGTATAACCATCCAGAATCCAGTACAAATAAGTTCCTTCTCCCTTACTAGTGGTTTCTCCCCCATTAGTAGCAACGAGATAAGGATCGCTGTCATAACGAAAAAATGGAGCAATGGCTTGTACGCGCTTTTTGATGTTACGACGAAACAAGAGCTTTGTTTGCGGTGTAAAGTTATTTGTCAGCAGCATTTGCCAATCTTTCAAATACTCGGCAAATAGTACGCGCTGCCACATTTGACCGATCCCGATACCCCCACGACCATCATACACGTTATACACATTATCATTTCCACTGGGATAATCTAACTCTTGAGTTTTTGTCCCAGTCATGATATAAGTGTCAGTGATTTCACCGTAGTAAATGCGTGGTTGTTTGACGGGAAGGCTAACTCGAACTGATTCACTCGATACTTGTAACGAACCTTTATTGCCAGTTTCATCGCCTCCAATGTCTTTAACATAGTAATATGGTAATCCACCTGCACCAATAACATTGACCGGGCTGAGTGTAAAACCATAGCCATGAGTATAAATAAGATGTCTGTTTATCCAGGTTTGTGCTTGTTGGGGAACATCATTATAGTCTAGTTCCCGTGCTGCTATGATGGTCTGCTGCTTTTCAGTAGTTGCCTCTTGCTTAAGAGTATAGCGGTCAATGTCAGCACCAGGAAACTTGTAGTAAGGTCGGATTTGCTGTAGTTGGCGGTTACTTTCTAAAAGAGGACGAGTATCCCAAAGACGAATATTACGAATAGTGAGGTTGTTTTCTTGCAAATCTTTGGTTGTGAGTTGACCTCGCGGATCGAAAGTTCTTGCTTCTATAGTGTTTAAATTAAATCCTTCTCGTGTCAGGGCTATGGTACGCTTAATGTAAGGACGTTCGCGGATGAGTTCGTTTGGTTGAACTGCTAACCGTTGTATAACAGATGGCAGAATCTCTCCAGAAATTGCTACGACAAGGAGATAGAATCCTAAAGCGTAGATAAGATGGATTGGGTAGGGAATAGGTTTAAAACGAGTTTTTGTTGTCCTTGACAAAAGGATAACTCGTATGATTAAGTAAAGAGCGATCGCAACTGCCAAAAAGCATAATCCTGTATAAATCGGCAATAGTACCTTAACATCAGTGTAGCTTGCTCCGTAGTTGACACCACGAGTCGAATACAAAAGCTTGTAGCGTTGCAACCAATCGTATAAAGCAATCCCCAACATGAACAAGCTACTTAAAGCATTTAAGTGGAGTCGTTGCGATACAGAAAATCCGCGAAACTCACCTTCGCTGAGGCTATTTCCCGAACATAGGTAAATTAAAGCAACTGCGGCTAAGCTAAAAAGAAACAGCCCTAAGAGCCAAAAGACTAACAGTTCCCAAATTGGAAGTGAAAATACGTAAAAACTAATATCTTGATTAAATAGAGGATCGACACGGTTAAAACGGACGAGATGAAAAGACAGTAAAACCTTATCCCATTGTGTAGATAAAAGAAATCCTAATAACAAACTGATAATTACAGCAATAGCCCTTAACCAAAACTCACCATACCATAGAATTGCAATTGTTAAAGCAAGCAGCAATCCCAACTGTACGGGTGGAATGGTTAATGGCTGAACACTAAATAGCTGAATTATTTGCTTTAACCAAGGTGATAATTGGATAGGAGTGCTTGGTAATTTAATATTTAATTCCCAAAGATCTAAGACCCTTTGACTGTAAAAAATGAGGAGCGCTCCTACTATTATGCTCAAAATTATAACTATTGGTAATAAAAAGCGTAGGGGGAGAGTAGAAGGGGGAGAGACGTTTTTCACAATCTTCCCTGGTTTTTCAAGAGAGTATTTTAGACGAGACGCTATAGTTAAATTGCCTAGTAAAAAACTAATTGAAGAGAAGAAAGCGATCGTCCACAAACCGAGTTGAGTTACCAAACGCACCCAAAATTCTCTGAGATACTTAACCTCATCAAACCACAAAACTTCTGCTGTTAAATGGCTGACTAAATCAAAACACAGCCACAATCCCAACAGAACAATAATCGGTTTAAAAATACGATTCATACAATTTTGGTTAGTAATTAGTAGTTAGTCGTTAGTGGTTAACAAATAACAACTAACAACCAACAACTAACCACTAACAACATTCAACTAAACGACTCTTCTATATCTAAATTAAACAGCATTTGCAAAGTTTGCATACAGCGACGCCTTGCTTCAACATCTTGTTGCGCTCGTAACTGTACCATTGGATCGTGTAAAATTTTATTAACAATCCCTCGCGTTAAAGCTTCGATGACTTCTTGATGTTT
>NZ_BAACAP010000069.1:0-10839 GCF_045865695.1 Scytonema hankhaensis NUACC26 | reverse complement strand
CGTAAACGGACTACAACAGGGCGGATGGGCAATAGAAGATTCCAGCAAAGACCGCCGAAGAGTGAAGAGGATGAGGGCGCAGCAGCTATTGATGCTGAGTAGAATCGTTGCTCAAAATATTTACTCTCTCAGTTATGGCGGTCGTACAGATGTATGCCCATAATTATTGTTAGCAATTGGGATTGGGAGATTACTCCCGAACCGCCAGCTATATTACCTAAATATGTAAGGTGGGCAATGCCCACCATTTGCTATTGGTAGGTATTGCCCACCCTACATACTGGAGTGGAATTTTAGAGCGGGAAAGGAGTAAAATAATCTTCCATTCCCTTTGTGCCTAGCAATCAGTTTCGGGAATTCGCTCGCGGGCAGCTTTCAGAGCTTGTTTGACTTGTTCAAATCCCGTACCACCATAGCTGTTACGAGCGGCAACGACTTGATGTGGCGATATTGCTTCGTAAATATCTGCGTCAAAAGCTGGGTGAAGTTCTTTCCACTCCTCTAAGCCTAAATCTTTAAGAAGTTTACCTGCGGCAATACAGGTTTTAACAACTTTGCCTACAAGATTATATGCTTCCCGAAAGGGTACTCCTCGGGCTGCTAAATAATCTGCTACATCTGTAGCGTTGGAAAAGTCTTCTGTTACTGCTTCTGCTAAGCGCTGAGTACGGAATTCCAAACCTTCCCGAAGTAAAATTGTCATTGCCTCAAGACAGGCTGTGACTGTATTAACACTATCAAATAAGGCTTCTTTATCTTCTTGCAAGTCTTTGTTGTATGCGAGGGGTAATCCCTTCATCATGACCAACATTGCTTGCAGATGACCAAAGACTCTCCCAGTTTTACCCCGAACCAACTCCGGTACATCGGGGTTCTTCTTTTGGGGCATAATGCTAGAACCAGTCGCACAGCTATCTTTGAGAGTCACAAAGCTAAACTCCTCAGATGCCCATAAGATTATCTCTTCTGAAAGACGACTGAGGTGAACCATGATTATACTAGCCGCACTGATAAATTCAATGGCAAAATCGCGATCGCTAACTCCATCAAGACTATTAGCATAAATCCCATCAAAATGTAACAACTCAGCAGTGTAATGGCGGTCTATAGGAAAAGTCGTTCCCGCCAAAGCACCACATCCCAACGGTGAAATATTCACTCGCCGAGACACATCTCTAAGACGTTCCCTATCGCGTTGTGCCATATGAAAGTATGCCAGTAAGTGATGGGCTAGACTGAGAGGCTGAGCGCGTTGTAGGTGAGTATAACCTGGAAACAGTGTTTCAATGTGTTGTTCGGCAAGATCTAACAAAACATTTTGAAATTCACGCAATTGGTAGCTGATTTGCTTAATGCGATCGCGAAGATAAAGCCTAGTGTCGGTTCCCACCTGGTCATTTCTGGAACGAGCAGTATGTAATTTTTTACCAAGATCGCCTACTATTTCCACAAGACGACGTTCAACGGCAAAATGGACGTCTTCTGCCTCAATCCCAGGGTTAAAGCTACCTTGTTGATATTCTTCGCCAATCTTGTCCAAAGCTTCGACAAGTTGCTTGCCTTCTTCTTGAGAAAGAATGCCAGTATGAGCGAGCATCTGGGCATGAGCTTTAGACCCAATTAAGTCATACTCTAAAAGCTGAATATCAAAATGAATACTGGCATTAAACCGAGCAATTGCGGGATGCAACGCCGATTCAAACCGTTGACTCCAAGTGTTTTGTGCGGTCATATGCTTTAAGGGAATGGTTAGTTGTTAGTTGTTAGTTGTTAGTTGTATTTTTGCACCACTAACCACTAACCACTAACCACTAACAAATTAGTTTAACCGTAACTCGTTAAATTCCGAATCATATAACCAAGAGCCAATCCAATCAAGAGCGCCCAAGCTTGACCTGTCTGTACAAAGTGCGTAAAAGCTTTTTGCATTTGACCAAGAACGTTGGGGTCAGTTACAGTTTGAGCTAGCGCCGTCCAGTTGAAAGACGACCACCAGATGAAATGAGATATTGAATCAGTAAATATGTCCATATATAAAGATCGAGGATGAAGAATAAAAGATGAAGGATAAAATTTTATACTTTATCCTTAAAACTTTCCTTGGTAATAACCGAAATATGTAAAATTGTCCAGTGGCAAATAATTACTCCTATTTAGACTGATGACTGCCAAAGACAGCCCCAACAAAACAAATTTACCGTTAGACATAAAAAAGGTATCTTTACCTTCTGCCATCTGCCCTCTGTCATCTGCCTTTCTTAAGGCAAACCCGGAAAGACATCCACCATCTTGATTTTGATGTCCGCAAACTCTTTGACGAACTTCACTTTAAAGTCGGGAAAATTTTCAACGACTTGCCACTTGCCACAGTCTTGAGGAAATTCTGTTACTTTTTGAACGTGTAAATCTGGAAAATCTTTAACTTTTTCCGCAGTAATATCCGGAAAATCTTTGACAATTTGTACTTTACCGTAAAGCTTTATACCGTTATAAGTACAGTTAGCATCAACTCTACTTTCAGCAGTGACTGTATCGTTAGTAGATATAAAAATTGTTAATAGAAAACTTAAGGCAAATGCAGCCAATGTAATCCAACGTTTCATGTTCGCCCTCAGAATCGATTTGCCTACCGTCATAACCTCATGAGTCGGATGATGCCAACCGCAATTTTGCGGCTGTTCGCAAAATTTGTCCTGCTAACACTGCAGCGCCAAATCCATTGTCAATGTTGACAACCCCTACACCAGCAGCACAAGAGTTTAACATTGTCAATAAAGGTGCTAATCCTCCAAAACTAGCTCCATAACCGATACTTGTAGGAACAGCAATTACGGGACAATCTGCTAAACCTGCAACTACGCTAGGTAATGCGCCTTCCATTCCCGCTACAACAATCAAGACTGATGCTGATTCAATAACATGACGGTTATTGAGCAAACGGTGAATTCCCGCAACTCCCACATCCCAAAGACGCTGTACCTGAAAACCAGAAAGTTCGGCGGTGACAGCTGCTTCTTCAGCAACTGGTAAATCAGCAGTACCAGCAGAAAGAATGCCAATGATACCAGGACACTGAGGTTCAATGGTAGCAGGAGCGATAGCTTCGCTACTGCGCGGAGCGCAGATCGCACAAATTCGGGCGAAGTTGTAGTAGTGCAAACCCCTAACTTTAGGTTGTAATGCAGCATAAACATCTGGTTCTATACGAGTCGCCATCACCACTGGATTGCGCTGGCGCATGATTTCCATAATTTGAGCAATCTGCTCGGGAGTTTTACCTGGTCCCCAGATAACTTCAGGAAAACCCGTTCTCAAGGAGCGGTGATTGTCTATTTTGGCAAACTCGCCGACTGGTTCATAAGACAGGTGTTTAAGTGTTTCTAGGGCTACATCTGGGGTAACGTTACCTTGAGCGACAGATTCTAAGAGCGATCGTAAAGATTTGTTGTTTGTCATTTGTTAGTTGTTAGTTGTTCATTGTTAGTTGTTCATTGTTAGTTGTTAATTATTCTACTAACCACTAACCACTAACTATTTTTCTACTTTAAGTTCATATTTATTCCACATTGTTCCTGCTTGGGAACCAACGGCAGAGTATTTGATGTTTTGGATTCGGTTTCGCACTGCAGATAAAGACAAAGGATTGATTAAATAGATATATGGCAAATTCTCTTGAGTGAGGCGTTGGGTTTCAAAATAAATCTCTTTTCTTTTTTCTTCGTCTAACTCTTGCGCTCCTTTTGTATACAAACGACCGATTTCTGCTTCCCAATCTTGAACTTCCCAACCAATCAGCGGTTCGCTTCCTGCTTGTGGTTTTTGATTAAAAGTATGCAATCCCCCTTCAGGTAACCACACATTAGACCCATCATTGGGTTCAAAGCCTCCACTCACAAAACCTAGTAAATAGCATTCCCAAGCAAGTGAATTGGAAAGTTTCTCTACAAGTGTGTTGAAAGCAATTGCATTAAAATCTACTTGAATCCCAATTGTACTCAAATTATATTTAATTTGTGCTCCCATAGCTACGCGAGTTTTATTTTCAGCATTTGTGATTAATGAGAAACGTACCCGATTACCTTCTGTATCTAATAACTGGTTTTTAGCGTCATATTGAAAACCCGCTTTTAATAGTAATTCTTTAGCTTTCTTTGGGTTATAATCATAAACTTTTAAGCCTTTTTCTGGAGAAAGGTAGTAAGGGCTTTGTACCTCTATTGGCGAATTTTGTATGACACCAATTCCTCGAAAAACATTATTGAGTAATGCCTCTCTGTTGATAGCATGAGCAATGGCTTGTCTAAATGCTAAAGTATTAAACCAACGAGATTTAATGGGATCGACTACAAATTGTCCGTTTTTACGTCTACCTTTATTCAGGTTGAAGGAAATAAAATTTTGAGATAATTTTGCTCCTCCATTGTAAATTGTAAATTTACCTCGGTTTTCTTCGCGTTTGAGTAAAGAGAAATTTTCTGGAGAAATTTCTACTATATCTAATCCTCCAGAACGAAATTGAAGTATTATTGAATCTGTAGATTCAATAATTTGCCAAATGATTCGGTCAATATATGGTAGTTGGTTACCTTGGCTATCTTTACGCCAGTAATAAGGATTGCGCCTAAATATAACACGTTGACTTGGTGTATAGCTTTCCATTTTGTAAGGACCGCTGACAATAATTTGCTTCGGGTCTGTACCAGTTCCCCACATTGATAGAAATTGCGGATTTCCATTAGCATCTAGAGTTTTCAAAGATTTATCTAAAGCGTGTTTTGGCATAATACCAATTGAATTGGTCGAGCCGCCTGTTGTTGTATAGAGAAAAGGAGCAAAAGGCTCGGGAAGAGTAAATTCGACTTTGCGATCGCTAATTTTCCGTATTTTAGGAAAAGCCCCAGTCGAACCTATTTTCAAAGTATCTTTCCAATCAGTAGGAATTTTGGGATTAAAAATTATATCTTGATAAGTGAAGAGAACATCATCTGCAGTGAGTGGTTCACCATCTGACCATTTCAAACCCTCGCGCAGGGTAAAAACTATTTGCTTGTTATCATCAGAAATTTCCCAAGATTCTGATAAATCCGGGTCTATTTTGCCAGTTTCGCCATTAAGAGTTGTTAGCCCCAAAGTCGTAAACAAAAAGACATGAGGATAACCATTATTAAAGGGATAATTAAAAGTTTGGGGATCGCCGATAGTACTAGTCACCCATTGGGATACATTTCGTGCTGCTGCAGTTTTTAGGTTAGTGGGGTTGCAACTGGTAAAAATTATCTGGCAAACCAACCCTACAATTAATATCGGAATAACAGAAAGCCAACGGCGATGACGAGGGAAGAGAAAAAACATCATGGAAGCAAAATTTTAATCTTCTGGCATGATACAGCTTAAGGGATTAAGGAATGGGGACTAGGGACTAGAGATTGGGAATTGGTTATTGCTCAGATCCCCAACTTCTTTAAGAAGTCGAGGATCTTCTCCCTTCGGTGCCAGAAGACTACCATTACAGGTAGGGTGGGCACTGCCCACCAACGGCGAATGTGCGGCATAGCCCTACCTACTTGCACCCGCGTGTCCCTCAGTCCCCAGTCCCCAGTCCCTAGTCCCCATTCACTTTCAATTCATAAAGATTCCAAATGTATCCTCTAGGAGAAGGAAAAGCAGCAGAGTACTTGACTCCTTGAACAGTATTACGTACAGCCACTAGAGCCAAGGAATTCCATAAGTGAATGATAGGTACATATTCTTGTGCGAGACGCTGTACCTCATCATAAATAGCTTTGCGCTTTGTTTCATCAAACTCTCTTGCGCCTGCAATAAAAAGGTCTTCAATTTTCTTCTCCCAATCAGAGGCTTCCCAACCTTCTAGAGGGGGCTGTCCTTTTGCAGGTTTTTGATTGAAAACGTGGAAACTACCTTCTACAGTCCACACGTTATAACCGTCATGAGGGTCAATGTTTCCACTCATAGCTCCCAAATAAGTTTCCCAATCAAGAGTATTGCTGATTTTGTCTCCCAAAACACTGAAGTCAACGTACTGTAAATCTACCGTCATCCCTATCTTGCTCAAATCTTGCTTGATTCTGGGAGGAACTGAGGGTCTGTTACTAACAGGCGCTAACATTGTAAAGCGCACTCGATTTCCATCCTTATCTAGTAACTGACCTTTGTTATCGTATTTAAATCCCGCACCTAGTAAAACTTCCTTGGCTTTGTCTACATTGTAGTCATAGGCTTTAAGACCTTGTTTGGCAGACAAGTAGTACGGGCTAGGGGCAAAAAATGGTGAGTCTTGCGGTTCGCCCAATCCCCGCAAGTTGTTGTTAATTATAGTTTGGCGATCGAGAGCGTAAGCAACAGCTTGTCGGAAAGCAACGGTATTAAACCAACGAGACTTAATCGGATCGACAAGCGGCTTTCCGTTGCGACGACCTTTGTTAAGGTTAAAAGCCAGTAAACTTGTACCAGTAGCGGGTCCGGCATTTTGAATGCTAAAATCACCCCGTTTTTCTTCTCGCTTCAGCAATTGGAAAGTTCCCGAACCAATTTCTAGTACATCCAATCCTCCAGAGCGAAACTGCATCAAAGCTGTGTCACCAATATTTTCCACAATTTGCCAAATAATACGCTCAATATATGGCTGCGGCTTTCCTTGTGCATCCTTTCGCCAGTAGTATGGATTGCGACGAAATATCATTCGTTGACCGGGTAAATAGCTTTCCAGAGTATAGGGTCCATTCACGATGATTTTCTTGGGAGCGGTATCTATTCCCCAAGTAGAGAAAAATTCCGATCTGCCATCGGAGCGCTTGGTTTCTACTGCTTTGCGTAAGGTGTGTTCTGGTAAAATTGCCAGTTCTGCCGCAATTAATGCTAGAAAGGGTGCATAGGGTTCGGGCATGATAAACTCTACTCGGTGGCTGTCAATTTTGCGGACTTTAGGAAAAGCTTTGCTTACACCGATGCGGAGATTATCTTGAGCGTAGGTAGGAATTTCTTTATTGAGATAAATGTCATTAAAGGAAAAAACAATATCATCACTAGTCAGAGGTTTTCCATCTGACCACTTTAATCCCTCGCGTAAGGTAAAGATATAGCGTAGCTTATCCTCAGAAATTTCCCATGACTCAGCTAAAGCTGGTTCAATTTTCTTAGTGACGCCATTAAGAGCAGCTAATGGTTCGTAAGTAAAAGGAAAGATGTTGGGAGTAGATTGACTTAAAGCTGCGTTAAAAGTTTGAGGATTGCTTCCTGCACTAATGACGAGTTGGGATACTTGAGCTGCTGAGGTTTTAAACTGACTGGGATTGCAGCCGTTAAGGGATAGCGCAATCCAAAAACCCAGTAAAGCCACAACCCAACTTCTTGGGAAAATTTTTGGTAATTTGTTTGGAAAAAAATTTACGTTCATTTCTCTATAACTTTATCATGGGCTTTATTCTATAGATTTAAAACCGCGTAGGTTGGGTTGAGGAACGAAACCCAACTTTCTTCAGGCTTTGTTGGGTTTCGCGATCGCGCTCAACCCAACCTACAGATCTTGTGGGATGGACATCCTTACCCGTTCTCCTAAAATAGATGAGAAAGAACGGGCGTCCCGCCCGTACCACAAGAAAATCAACATTAACTACCAATTGTACGGGCGCAAGGCATTGCGCCCCTACTAACCACTAACAACTAACTCCTAACTTTCATCTCATATATATTCCAAACATAATTAGCAGGAGCTGGGAAAATAGAAGTGTATTTCACATTTTCAAGGTTGTCGCGCACTGCAGCTAAAGCAAGGGGATTAAATGAGTAAATAAAAGGTAAATACTCTTGTGCAAGACGTTGCGTTTCTGCATAAATAGCTTTGCGTTTTGCTTCGTCAAACTCTCTAGCCGCTTCAATATAAAGATTGTCAATTTTTTTCTCCCAATCAGAAACTTCCCACCCTTCTATCCGGTCTTTTTTGTCTTGCGGTTTCTGATTAAAAACGTGAAAGTTTCCTTCTATAGACCAGATATTGTAACCATTGGCTGGTTCAACGCCACCCGTAATCGCTCCATACCAACTGTCCCAATCTAAAGTGTTAGAAATTTTTTCTCCAATAACGCTAAAATCTAGAAACTGTAAATCCATTGTAATGCCAATCTTTTTCAAATCCTGTTGGATTCTGGGTGTAACTGTAGGTCTACCACCAGATGATACCAGCATGGAAAAGCGCACTCGATTACCATCAGCATCTAGTAATTGACCTTTGCTATCGTATTTAAATCCTGCTCCTAGTAAAAGTTGCTTAGCTTTTTCTGGATTATAGTCGTAAGTCTTTAACCCTTCTTTAGTAGAAAGGAAGTAGGGACTGGGGATTGAAACTGGTGAGTTTTGTGTTTCGCCCAATCCACGCAGGATGTTATTAATCATAGTCTGGCGATCGATAGCATACGCAACTGCTTGCCTAAATGCTACATTATTAAACCAGCGAGACTTAACGGGATCTACCAAAGGTTTTCCGTTACGACTACCTTTGTTAAGGTTAAAAACCATAAAACTTGTACCAGAATCAGGTCCTGCATTATAAATGTTAAATTTACCGCGTTTTTCTTCTCGCTTTAGCAGTTGAAAACTACCAGGACCAATTTCTAGTAAATCCAATCCTCCAGAGCGAAATTGCATCAAAGCTGTATCGGCGTTTTCCACGATTTGCCAGACAATACGTTCAATATAAGGTTGCTGCTTTCCTTGTGCGTCTTTGCGCCAGTAGTAAGGATTGCGTCGAAACACCATTCTTTGACTGGGTGAGTAGCTTTCGATTGTGTAGGGACCGTTGACAATAATTTTTTTGGGGTCTGTATCTGTTCCCCATGTAGAAAGGAACTCTGGTTGTCCGTCGCCTCGTTTTGTTTCTACAGCTTTACGCAGAGAGTGTTCTGGTAAAATCGCTGTTCCTGCTGCAACAGTTCGTAAAAAAGGTGAAAAAGGTTCTGGCAAAGTAAATTCTACCTGGTTGTTGCTCAGTTTGCGGACTTTAGGCAATGCCTTACTTTTTCCTATGCGAAGACCATCTTGATAATAGGAGGGAATACGGGGGTTGAGATAAATCTGATTAAAGGAGAAAATAACATCATCAACAGTTAATGGTTCTCCATCCGACCACTTCAATCCTTCTTTCAAAGTAAAGGTAATTCGCAACTTATCTTCCGAAGTATTCCAAGATTTAGCCAAGGCTGGCTCAACTTCTTTTGTGACTCCGTTTTCTGTAGCTAGTGCTTCATAAGTAAAAGCAGAAATATTGGGGGATTCTTGAATTAGAGCATAGTTAAAAGTTTTAGGATCGGTGGTAGTTGGAAGTACTAACTGTGAAACTTGAGCAGCGCGAGTTTTATACTGGCTGGGATTGCAGCCGTTCAAAGATAGAATAATCCAAAGCCCTAAAAGGGCAAACAGCCAACTACGTCGAAAGAATTTTATCAAGATATTAGAGTTCATTTTAAAACGTCCTGTGGCAATACTCATGATGAAGTTAGTTTCAACATACAATATCATACGAATTAAATATCCTCAGAACGGGGATGATAATATCTCAAAACAATGTATTTTAGGTTGCTATGAATTGTGATTTCTACTTCAGGTTGTGTTTCTCCATCTTTTAGCAGTGTTAACAAACCGATGGCTTTTATCTGTTCTTCTCCAGGTGGGTTGTTTAGCTTCCAGGTATGACGTAAATCTCCCAACCACGATTCTATGAGAGTTCCAAGGAAGCGGTTAGATATCCATTTATCGGGAAGCTTAAGACCATAAGGAGTAAGCACATCAACGGTATTAAAGACGCAAACTGGTTCTGATTTATTGGGACTGTCCCATTGAAAAATTTGAATATTTTTCAAGTCAATAAACATGACAAAGGGAATTGCTCCATTTCCTGCTTTTAGCCAGGAAATAACTTCCGACGTATCTCCTTGTTTTTTTGGATCGGCTTGAGCCTGAGCTAACAAAACTATTAATTCATCGCTATCTAAGATGGCAATTTCAGGCTTAATATGATAAACTTTTTGTTCTAACTCTTGAATCTTCATAATTGATTGAGCAAATATTTTTTTAACTAGATGATGACAAAGCTTCCATAAAACAAACACTTGGTATGGCTATCTGAATGGATGGTGGTATGTTTAATAATAATTGATTAGCTTGAGGATCGCGCCCTGTAGCAATACTCATGGCAAAGTTAGTTTCGATGTACAAAATCATACCACTTAAAAATCATCAGTACGCGGATGATAATA
Organism: Scytonema hankhaensis NUACC26; assembly: GCF_045865695.1. Taxonomy (NCBI): domain Bacteria; kingdom Bacillati; phylum Cyanobacteriota; class Cyanophyceae; order Nostocales; family Scytonemataceae; genus Scytonema; species Scytonema hankhaensis. The sequence continues at coordinate 571 of NZ_BAACAP010000069.1, read as the reverse complement.
CCTCAAAACAATGTATCTAGTCTTACTATCAATTTTAATTTCTACTTCAGGCTGAACATATCCATTTTTCAGAAGTGTCAACAAACCAATGCCTTCTATTTCTTATTTTCCTGGCGGATTCTCTACCCTCCAATGCCTATCTAAATCGCGCAACCACGATTCAACTCGACTACCAAGGTAATAATTAGATATCCATTGATTAGGAAGGGTTAAACCGTAATGATTAAGAACTTTAGTGGTATTAAAGACGCAAACTGGTTCTGAGTAATTGGAACTGTCCCATTGAAAAATTTGAATATTTTCCAAATCGACAAACATGACGAAGGGAATTGCTCCATTTCCTGCTTTTAGCCAGGAAATAACTTCCGACGTATCTCCTTGTTTTTTGGGATCGGCTTGAGCCTGAGCTAACAAAACTATCAGTTCATCACTGTCTAAGATCGCAATTTCAGGCTTAATACGATAAATGTTTTTTTCTAACTCTTGAGTGTTCATATAGCAATCCTATTTGAGTTACAAACATGGTACATAGTGTCTTACTTTAGGAAAATTAAATTTTTGATGATTGGTT
>NZ_BAACAP010000068.1:0-10600 GCF_045865695.1 Scytonema hankhaensis NUACC26 | reverse complement strand
GTGCAGCGAATTGGTAAACGTTCCTGATAGGCTTTAATAGCTAAGATATAATCATGGTTGGCTAGTTCAGTTTTGACTTCTTGTAATTTCTCAAAAATTGAACAGAGTACAGTAATTTCTCCACTCAGTTTATCAATTGGTGGAGTCGCTCTTTTTGGTAGGGGGGAAATTCACTCTAAATGGATTGACAATCTGTAAGGTATTTTCAACTATTAAACCATCTTGCATATCTTCCGAGTAAAGAATACTTGCATCCCCTAAAACGGCACTCGCAACGATGAGGCTATCCCAAAATGAAAGTAAGTATTGAGCGCGTAATTTTACAGCAAACTGAAGCGTTTCGAGAGAGACTGGTAAGATTTCACAACCTTGCTCTAATTCTTCCAGTAATATCTGAATTTGGGCGTTATTAAACCCGGCTTTACGGATTAAATTGGCACAAACCTCATTAACCACCTGTGTACTGATTAAAATATTTTGGGAATTTGTGATAGTTGTAGCGATTTGTTGTTTGGAGATAGCATCAGTGTCACGAGGGTTGATAATAAAGCGATACAACCAAATATTAGAGTCAATAAAGCTCTGTTGAGATTCATCAACGTTCATTGGCTTCAACTCTTGTCAAAGGCTGAAAATCTTCAATTTTGATTGGATTGTCTGTTAATTGAGCAATAAGTCCTTTTTTTGGAAAGCGTTTTGTTTTGGGGCTTGAATGAGATTCTACAATAAGTTTGACGGATTCACCCTCAGCGAGTTGGAGATTTCCGATAGGGCGTAAAACGCCATTTTCAAACACGGCTTCACAGTTTTGTTGCTGCATACGAAATCCTGTTAATTATCCCTCTCCAATTTTAACTTCTGTTTTGTACTTAGACATGAAATGTTCTGTGTCATGTCACTTAATTTATCAGATTTTGGTGGCTTTTTTGACCGAATTTGATATTAAGATTTCCGCTTTTTCCCAACACGGGCTGCTAATTTATTAGTTAACTCCAGTTGGTACTGATTTTTGTTGTCCTCGTAAACCAGGATTGTTCTAGGGTCAGCATGACGGCTGAGGTGCTGCACCTTCCGGTAATCACCTTCTGCTAAGTCAAGAGCATCGGTAATACCTGAATGCCGGATTCTATGCGGACTCATGCGCTTTTTGATGCCAGCAAGATCGCAAGTCTTTCGCACGATCGCGTAGATTCCATCTCCTGTCAGCTGATGACCATAGTTATGGAAGTCCAGTGCAATAAATAACGGCTCGCTGGGTTTGAGATTAGTGCGACAACCCAACCAATCAGAGATCGCCTCTGCAACAAAAGGGTTTAAATCAATCCTCGTTTCATCATTCCCCTTGCCCTTACCATAAACAATTAATGTGTTTTCGTGGTAATCGAAATCCCTCACTGTTAACTTAGCCACCTCTCCCCTACGTAGGACGTTTGCCCAAAGCAGCAGAAATAAGGCATAATCCCGCTTCCCTTTAGCACAAGTGGTATCAATCACATCAAATACTTTGTTGTATTCATCTACTCCCACGCCTCTGGTGTCGCGGTATTTTGTCACTTTCAAAGATTCGATGCGATCGCTATCAAACTGATATTGACACCGCTTGAGGTTACGCCCCACTTTTATTAGATATTTGATAGCAGCCAAATAACGATTAATAGTTGCTGCTTTCCTACCCTCAGACACCAGATGATTTTTAAACTTGAGGATTAACCCGTTAGCCGTCTGTTCATCTAACCCCCAGAACTCCTCAATATCTCTTGGCGTTGGTTTCCTTTGTAAGAAATACTCAAAAAATATCTTGATATTGCCAGCATACCCCCGCTGGGTAGTTTGAGCTTTCTGCTGCAACTCCGCCAAAAAATCGTTATTGGTTTGCAGTTGACTGGCAACAGAGGTAATAGAATTTTCAGTAAAAGTACTTATAATATCCATCTACAGTCGTTTATGACAATGCATCTTTTCATTAACGTCTTACATTATCGCACCACATAACCCCGAATAAACGACTACATACATGAAAATCGCTTATACAACTAACACATCAGCACCGATACCGCCGATTCTTGAATTAGCTTGGATTGAGAGTTTTGAGTTCTCCGTGAGGATTGTAGTTATTTGCACGCCAAAGCCATTGACACTAGTCTGAGAATCCAGTCAGTGTAGTAATTAATGTGACGAACATTCAATCCAAGTGTACTTAATTGTTCACCTTGCTGTTTTACGAAAGTAATACAGCTATGTCTGGTTCCATGTCTGTGCCTCCTTAATCTGTACCTATCATCATGGCGATCGCGACTGTCAGGTCAAGCAAGAGCAATCCTTGATTTCCCCCTCTTTTCTCCTCTTTATACATTCCGATGTGTCACCCAGACAAAATATCGTCTGGGTGACATTAAGATTTGATTTTTAGGTGGTGTGTAAGATTGTCAAATACTTATGCCATTCGGGTTTCAGTTTTCTAGGGGACTTCAATCCTAAATTTTTATTTCGTTAGTATAAAACTCTTTCGTCACTAGAAAAATGCGTTGAAAAAAGACTTATTTTGCTTAATCGAGTTCCCATTTTTAAAAAAATTTATGTCTTGGGTTTGAAATATCGAGTTAATAATATCATCTTTGGATAAAAAAATTATCGTTTATATAGTAGAAGGTTAAAACTTCAGATAACACTAGGTAAAAAATACTAAGTGGAGGGAATTAAAGATGAGTGATTCTAAGTGGAAAAAAAAAGATTTTGAAACTATTGACCCAGAAACAGGTGAAAAAACTGGCGCAAATATCAAAGTTACTAAAGATGGGGTTGTTACCGATTTTCTGCATGGAAGAGAACAGGATAGAACGGGTGGAAAACACGGTCACGTTTGGAATTTAGACAAAGAACCGGAAGAAATTGGGGGTAGAGAACCTAAAGATTCAAATGGTAAATCTATTTATGAAGATGATAACGAGAAAGATTCGTAAAGCCTAACTACCCCAAATGGAGCCTCAATTTGGGGTGAAAGCAATAAGAAACGCAAAAAATGGTAATGATGCGTTTCTTATTATCAGAATTCCAATTTCATGAAAAGAGTAAAAACATGGCTAACATTAAAATTACGGTTGACTTGCGAGAGATTGGTATCCTGAAGGCGAGAATTTGGCATATATGTATGCCATAGCCTAACACCTTGAATGGTACAGTTTGGTACTCCGGATAAATGAGAAAATATTCTATTAGGATTCGGTGATGGTACAGTTTGGTGCGCTGTACCAAGTCTATGTCCTCTCGTACCAAAAGCACGCTTCACCGCACCAGCTAAAATTATGCCCTAATTGAGACTTGGCAAAAAAAATTATTTGAAACTTCCCATATTATCGCTTAAGAAAATAAAAAAAATTACAGACACGCTTGGTACGAAGCGCATCAAAAAAGTGCCTCTAATGCGATCCAAGGCATCGCTTTATGGAAGGCGGAACAGGAAAAATCAGCTTGATGATTGTCAACAAGCGCCCTTCTTCGCAACAATTGCCGGAATGAGTTGCAATAAGTGCTCCCCCTGTACCAAACTTCGTACCAAATCCGTACCAAAGGTGATGAGCCTGGGATTTTGTTTTGGAGTGCGATCGCGGCGATGGCACCACACCCGATGACTCCTGACCGCATACCCAACAGTAAAGCTTTTATGTGTGTTTACTCTGCCAAATTTTCAAAATTTTGGTGAAGTAAACAAGCACACTCCTGTAAATGAGCACTTGGAGAATGAAGTATAACTATGTACTTCTGCTTGGGGTCATCTATGGGTAAGTGGCGCTTTAAGTTCGATAACTGGGTGAAATCTTTACCAGAAAAGAAGCGAGTTTTGTCTACCGGGCGAACGTTACTGATAAACGCTGCTGAGGTGCCAACCTTGAAAATGCTAATCTCTCTGGTGCCAAACTTGGAGGTGCCAACCCCAAAAGTGCCAACCTCTCTGGTGCTGATTTAGAAGAGGCAATTTTAAATGAGGAAACAATCTTACCTGATAGTTCAAAATATCAATCGCTAGACCAGTTAACTAAGTTTACTAATTTGTCTGAAAAGGCTGACTGTGCATCGCATTAATCCGCGACTATCCACAGGTTCTTAATTTTTCCTGCCTACTAGGCGGGAATAAGTATGACACAGGGTAGAGTCAAGGGAAGGCTTTCCCGTAGGTCTTTCGCTCATAATTAAGATAAACGCAAATTGTTTAGAGAAGGAATCCTAATAATGAAATTATTAAGAAATATTTGGACTGACATAAGTCAAGGAGAAAATATAGACCTTTACTTAACTATCTTAGCAGCCATAGCATTAGTAACGATGAATATATTAGGCGACAAAGCTCAGTCTAAAATTGCTCCATTTACTGTAGCTGTGTTAGCATTACTTACTATTGCAACAATAGGTAATAGACACAGGCTTGACAAAATTATAAAAAATCTTAATGACCCTAAAGATGATTATTTTCTAACGGATTTTTCTCTTGATACCCAAAAGGAAATTAATAATCATATTATCAACTGTAAAAATTTACTCGTTTTAGGTGTTACTTTAGGGAAAACTCAGCAATTACTTTTTCCTTTATTTGAGAAAAGACTCCAGAAAGGAGAAAACCTTAGAATAGTTTTAATCGCTCCAAAAAGTTCAGCTTGCGAAATTTCAGCAAATGCAAAGTATGCCCCGATTAACGTAGATTCTTTGAAGTTACAAATACAGTATACTTTAGACAGTTTGATGAAAATGCAAATCAATAAAAAAGGAATGTTAGAAATACGTTTGATAAATTTTCCTTTGGCACATGGAGGAATTTTAGTTGATTCAGATACCCCTATAGGAACATTTTATCTATGGTATTACGGTTATAAAACACGTCAAGCAAATAGACCCAAATTTATTGTACGTCCAGTTGATGGCTATTGGTATGAATATTTCCAAGAAGAAGCGAATGCTATCTGGGACAGCGCAACTCCTTATATTCCGTAAAACGAACAATGATAATAGAATTAAGTGGAACTCCTAGCGCAGGTAAAAACTCAATTATAAAAAGGATTTGCCTGAATGACAAAGACCCCGTAAATTGCCTGATTATTACACAAGATGATGATGAGTTTACTATGAAAAATAGTAATTTTGATTTAAGAATTCTCTGGGGAATTTTTGATACTTATTTAAAAACAAGAAAGGCTATAAATACTCATGATCCATTGCAAGAAAGAATGTTAATTTTTAATAGGGGCTTATTTGATATGATAGCATGGACTAGATTACTTCGTTCTAACAATGAATGTTATGCAGAAGTAGCAAATTATATAGAGAAATGGTTAATCACCCATCTTTTTTTGTTTCAAACAGATATGATTTTTTTGTTTTTAACATCTTATGAAAAGATATTAACTAGGAGAGAAAAATATAAATTTGATTCAAATGGGACTCCTTGGGTCATTAACCCAAATACTATTGGAAAGTTGAATGAGATTTACCTGGAGCTTTTTCTGGAATTCCGAAGAGATTTTTCAATTATTGTTATAGATGATGTAAACGAAAATTTAAGTCTAGAACAAAAGTTTACTATTGTGAGATCTCATTTAATAAAATTTTTGTAATCCATATATTCCTCCCTATTCTTTCTCCCAATCCTGGCAGAGTTCACCTTCAACACCCTCAGGATGAACGGCACAAACAGGCATAGGAGCAAATAAAGTAAACACCTGTCTCTTAAACCGTCCAATTCAGAAGTGCTAAATCAGGAACTTTGCTGAAGTCTTTCTGATTGCGTGTGACAAGGATCATCTGATTAGCTATGGCAATGGCAGCGATTCTCAGGTCTTGTGTACCTATCCGAATTTTTTGTTGGAGCAGATTTTGGTAGCAGTTATATGCTGCATCATCAAAATCCAGTAAATTCACACTGCAAAAGTAAAGCAGAGTTCTTCGGAGGTTGTTATAAGCAACTGCTAACTGCTCGGGCTTTGTAGCCGCTCTGCTAATACCCGCTAGTCTTCCTCTCAATTGCTCTTCAAGTGTGACAGTTGTAACAAATATGTTTGAACTACCAACATCTCTAGCACGTTGTGCAATTCTTTCGTTATTATGCTGGAAGAGAGTAACATGATCGGTATCCAGGATATATCGACTCACGCTGACTGGTGCTCCTCTGAAGTGATTTCATCAGCAGCAACTTCAGCATCTAGTTCACGTCGATAAGCAGCCATATCCTCTACAAACTCATCAAAGAGCGGGTCGTCTTTAAACATACCAGCAAATTTAACCCACGGATCGGACTGTTCAACCCTCTGCTGATATATTAAGATTGGCAAACAACAGAGTCTTAATGTAAGCCACCACAGGTAAGACATGAGAGAACCATTGAATTCACCGTCATTGATTAAACCATGAGCCATCCGATTTCTCAGGTTGCTGCCAGAATGCTCAACCAATAAGCATTTCAGGTCAAATAGTGTATTCTCATCGAAAATTTCGGTTATTTCTGGACGGTAAAGAGTAGAATTCAAATTGTGTTCATTTTGAACACCGCTATCGTCAAGTCCAGAAGTTATTGCACCCCTTTGCCACAATAGATAACGAATTGAATTCTCAATTTGGGGAATGAGAATATGAGTGGATGTAAAAAAATCTCCGGTTAGTCCTGCGTAAAGTCCCTTTGCAAACAGATATTCTCGCTCTTGTGGGACAAAAGGGCTGTTTGACACAATTGAAAGTAAATCATTAAGCTGTACAGAATGTTCCAGATTAATTTGATATCTAGCAGGCTCAATAAAAGCTTGTGCATGGAATGTTTGATAAAAAACTGCATTCCTATTCATCTCGAAACGAGTCGCTGCTTCTGCCTCATCGGGATTACTAGAAAGGACTGAGCGTGGTTGGCGGGCTGTAACCTTACCCGTATCATTCATCATGACAACAGGGAAAAGATGGGATGCAATGAACTCGCGAGCATATTGATGCACCTGTTTTCGTAGGTCCGAAACGTTAGTTGGAGCGCCCAATAAAGCTAGAGCAAAGATAGCGTCCTGGAAGCTTTTTCCTTTAACGTGTGCCCTGGCTTGCTCAACCATTTCACTAGTGTTAGCCTCATGAGAACTCAAAACTAACTCCTTTCGGGACTCCTCTTGGTACTGTAGGAGGAGTTTGTGAACCTCTTCAGATCTCGCTTTTGCATCCGCCGTTTCCTCTGTAGTACCAAGTATGTTTCTAAATGCCACAACAGCTTGCTGCATAAAGCGTGATGCAACTAGGTAGCTCGGTGGTGTTCCCTTGAGAGCATCAAAAGCTTCCTTAACGTAAGTCTCAGCAGCTAGCATTGAAGCAGCACGTTCCTTATCGTTGTCTCCCTCAATGCGATGCCATACTGCCTTAATGTCCCAGAGAGTTCGTGCCCTACGCCAATCACGCGCCGATTCTGCTAGGGTTGCAGCTTTTTCAGCGAGGGCAGCATATTTCATTGGATCGCCGAGTCGGTATTCTTGCAAAAGCTCCATCAACTTGGCTGATAGCCACAGGGGATCTTCTCCGTTATAGCGTGCAAGAACTGTCTCAATATAGTTAACAACTGTATCCGCTTGATGGTTAATTTTACGTGCTAGCCGAAGTGCCCGCTCAATCCTCTCGAAACAACAAGTCCACTTTTCTGGATCTTCTACCTCTGCCGCTGATTGTAAATAAGCAGTAACTGCTAGCTGACCCATTCGATAATCACGCCGTCTAACCCAGAGAATATCTGCAACTCGTGCCTGAAGTTCGGGGTCTGATATAACAGATGCAATCCCAGCAAGAAAATCTAGATGCTCGTTCGTGAGGTCACCGAAAACATTAGCAAAGAACTCATCCGTTGACTCTGGTTTGATTGCAGCACTAGTTACGGCGGCTAAAATCTCAAAAACAGCTTGTTCTCTAATATTTCCCGCTTCTCTTGCCTCTTGAGCCTTTTTCCAAAAAGCGCTGCTTTTGGTAAGACAGTCCTTCCTCTCACTGCTGTTCACTACATGCTGCCAGCGAGAGTTGATGAAATCATCTTTGGTAAGAGGGGGATTCAGTGATGGCATAGTCTAAACCTGCTTTCCTATATGCCTACTATGCCAAATTTGAGCAAATCAAGCTATTGTTAGCCGCTTCTAAAAGTTTGGACAAAGTTACCCACAAGTAACTCTCAGCATACTATAAATGTAGTATGAGTTTGTCCACTTTTTCAACACTGCTTTCGTTAATCTTGGCGATGTTTAGCGATGAAGAACAGTATGCCATCTGTCTCATTGTTACCAAATTTACAAGCTTTGATCTCGCTGCCCCACCAACCGTTTAGCCCGATGTCAAACCAAAGCCCTGCTTTGACATTACTGTTTTCTGACATGTCATCAAGTTCGGTGAACTCGCATTTAGAGATAAGTTGCAAAATCTCTGGCTCAGTCACTTCAAGCCAGTTATCTCCTAAAACTTGATACCTCTCCATCCCTTGGGTGATATGAAGCCACGCCCATACAGGGGTCATTTTACGGATGTGTTGGCATCGTTGGTTAGCAGTTAGCTGAGAAGACGCTCGTTTTAACAAATCTTCAGCAGCTTGAGAAAGTTCTGAGTTTGACTTGTCGAAATTATCAGTCATGACTTACCTCGATAGAGTATTTGTAGCGACAACTAGATATAGTAAACTTTCATTTGATTAATTAAGATGTTTCATGACTATGGCTCGCGAATAGCTTGAATTGGTCGATAGGCATCAAGTCCAGCAGCAAGGTGGAGCGGAGCCGGAAAAATTGTAGCGTCAAGGTATTGAATTAATCCATAGAGCCGCAGGCATTGAACGTAGTTCGCCCAGTCGCTAAAACAGTCTCCAAACTGTAGGGTAAGGTTGAGAAATACACCACGGGGGTTGTACCCTTGGGCACGAGGTTTTGGTTTTTTTAGTTCTCCTTTATTGTCACCTCTAGCTTTAGGTAAATAAACTAATTTGCTCTCATTTAAAATACCTCCACTACGGGTTTCGGGACGCTGGTTACTCAAGTAATAGTTTCCACACTCAGAATCAAGAGATGAAGGGTAAAATACCCCCGCCGTATGCCCTTTCAGTTCGCCATCTTCATCACAACCGCGATAAAGAGGCACTTCATGTTCATTGTTAGGTGCAATGATACTGGCTACCCGAATGTGTGGATAATTTGATGTGGGTATAAAACAAATAGGTTTATCTTTATCGGGACTAAAAGCAAGACAATGCTTTTGCCAAAACTGTTTCTGAAGAAAGACTAAACCGCGTTTACGAAGATTAGTTGTATCAAAGCAGAAAAGAGTTGGTTGTTGACATTCTTGGAATAGATTATTAAATACCCAAGACTGAATTTTGATTGGATTTAGGTCAATGGGAGTAATTTCTTTCAAGCCTGATGCCATTTTGACTTGAAATGTGTGAAAGTCAAGCCAATTATCACAACCAAAAGCTTTAGCAGTAATACCTGTTTTGTCCATCTGCACTGCAACAGGAAGATATTTAGTGCTGTCACCTATATAGTAAGGAATTAGATAAACGCCTATGCTGGCGACATCGGAGGGAAAATTTTCTGCCTCTATAGTAGGAATTGTATAGGCACCTGCCATAGATAGCAAACTTTTAAGCGATGATTCCATACGATATGCTAAATTACTTTTGAGAGGAATTTTTTCAAATTTTTCCTCTTGTTTATTCGCTTCTATTGTTTCTTCTCTTTCATTAATTGCGTTGTTGAGTTCTTCTTCAGTTAAAGCATCTTGACGGTCATCTTCTGAATCATCTTTAGTCACAAAATGGTCGGTGACGCTACCAAGCATTGCTAATGCAGGGCGAAAACATGGTTTTGGGTCTTGATCTGCATCCTTCCAAAACTTATCTTTAGGTAATATTTCAATTAAAGTTATTGTTTTTTTATTGGATGATGCGTAATTATTCTTCAATGTGTTTATGATTTTTTTGATTCTCTCTTTACATTCTGAATTCCAATTTTTTCCGATTAATTCTGCTCCATTGGCTCCCAGTTCATATACAACAACATCGTTGATTGTCCTTTGAATCATAATTTGGAAAAAATTTTGAACCATAAATCGAGAAAGAGTTAACGCAATTTCGGGCTTTTTCACCAATCACAACATAAAACTTTGAATCAAATCATGAGATAGAGTTAAAATTCTGAAGCATAATTAAAGAACGAGTTGAAAAAATACAAAGAGACAAAACTTGGACAAAAAATTTCTGAAATAATTGCTCTAACTTAAACTTTTAATTCAAAATATGGTTCAAAATTCCAAGATATGGTTCACTTAAGACCATGACTCCGTAGTTTTTTCTGGCGTCCTGAAAGCCTAAAACTACCTCCTGACAAAGAGAAACACTCTTTCTGTGAATGAAAAACTCTCATGACAGACGACGAATTTGATTATTGGTGTAAGCAACAGCAACTAACGGCGCAAACACTCTTACTAATCGCCGCAATTCGTGCTGCCCCACCTTCTCGCAGAGTACAAGGACGCGCCAAAAACGTCAGTGGAGTTTATCCTAGCCGTAAAATGGGCCAAACCATCCAATTTGAGAGCCACACAGTAGAACTGTGGGCGA
>NZ_BAACAP010000067.1:0-10484 GCF_045865695.1 Scytonema hankhaensis NUACC26 | reverse complement strand
TTAAGCACTGCTTTAGAAAGAGCTTACACAATTCCCTCTGGGATAGAAGTTGCAACAGATCGAACCCAAGAGAGTGAAGCGATTGTTTTCACAACGGATCGTCCCTTAGTCATTGGTAAACCCATTCTGAAACACTTTTTGACTGCTCAAACAGTTAATGAGATTCCTGAAACTTTGCGCGATCGCGTCACCAACCAATGGAGTCGTCAGACAAATGGAGACTGGGGAGGGCGCGAGCAACTCTTATTTGAAGAGCAACCAAAACCAGGTAATTGTTTTTATCTAGTACTGGATTCTGAAGACTCTCTAGACGGTAACGTCATGCGAATTAGGTTTAAAGGGGCGGCTGCTACATCCACTGGTATCAACCCCAATCAACCGCCCCGTCGTTGGGAAGCATGGGACGGTCAACAATGGGAACCAGTCTTGCTGAGAGAAGATGATGATGCGACTCGTGGTTTTAGTTTCTACGAGCAACACAACCCCGCTCAAGGTGCAGATGTAGTTCTGCATATACCCCAAAAGTGGCCAGTGACTAGCTTTACGACTTATCGAGGTCGCTGGCTGCGCTGTGTTTTGACAACTCCAAATACCAATCAACCGAGTTATACTAATTCTCCAAGGATCGTCGGCTTAAGCGTACAAGCTATTGGGGGTACTGTGGATGCTAGCCAAAGTATTCTAATTTTGAACGAGGTATTAGGAATAAGCGATGGTACGCCCGGTCAAACTTTTCAATTACAAGGCTCTCCTATTTTAAGCCGTCGAGAAAATGAGTTTATAGTCGTGACTCCTCCTGGAGGATTACCTCAAAAATGGCAAGAGGTTGCAGATTTTGCAGATTCTGGTGCTAGTTCGCTTCACTATACAATTGATTCTTTAACTGGTGAAGTTCAATTTGGTCCTTTAATTCGCGAACCTAATTCTCTCAGCCACCAAACACAAATTCGCTCCAGAATACAGCAGTCAAAGCAAGCAGACTCTAAGTTAGCCGATCTGCAAATGTTGGAATATCAGTACGGAGCTATTCCGCCTCGTGGTTCGGAGATTAGAACGATCGCCTATCGCATTGGTGGTGGACGTAAGGGTAACGTTCAAAGCGATACGCTTCAATTTTTAAGAACGGCTGTTCCTTATATTGCTAAGGTGAACAATCATAACCCCGCACGTAATGGGGCTGATGGCGAAACTTTGGATCGGGCTGTCCTGAGAGCTCCACAAATACTGCGGACTCGCGATCGCGTTGTAACTGCCGAAGACTTTGAAGTGATGGCACAACGCGCTGTTCCAGGAGCGATCGCAAGAGTTCATTGTATCACACCGACTTCTTCACGCGATGCAGGTAATATACGTCTCTTAATTGTGCCACAAGCAAATCTAGATGGAATTGCTCGAGGAGAAGGAATACGCCCAGAACAGTTTGTCATAGAAGAAGCAGTCCAACAAAAAGTTTTGCGCTACTTAGATGAAAGGCGATTGTTGGGCGTACAGGTGCAACTTCAAGAACCGAAATATGTAGGTGTTTCCATACGAGCACAAGTTGCTCTCGAACCAGCTTACGAACATTCTTCTGCTCAACAAGAAATTCTATTGAAATTGCGCGTTCTTCTGTATCAATATTTAAATCCCCTAACCGGGGGACCAGAAGGTAAAGGTTGGCCTTTTGGACGATCTGTTTATCCTTCAGATATTGTAGCGTTATTACAACAAATTCCTGGAGTGCGTTACTTAGGTGCAGTTTTATTATTCTCAATACGCAAGCAAGGCCAAACTTGGGTTCGGGAAAAAGATCCAGAAGCTTTTATTAACCTAGAACCGCAAGATTTGATCTGCTCTTGGGCTGATAAAAATTTGCGCTCTGGTCATGATATCACTCTCATCACTACCTGAAGGATATGACTATGCTGAAAACTCGCTCTAATCCTCCTGTAAGTATTCAAATAACCCCAATGCGAGTTCCTGAAGCGATGCCTTCTGTAGACCCTGCCTTGCTTTCTAGTAGTGTAACTATAGAATCAGTCACTCAAAAGAGTTTGCTTGTATATCCTGGAGAACCCAGCGAGATGATTGTACAAGTAAAAAACTTGGAACAACACACTTTGCAGTTAACCTTGAAAGTAGAAGGAAACTTTCCTCTTGAGTGGTGTCAAATTATCACAGAGGACAAGGAAATTGCTCCTGGAGCGCAAATGGAAGCCGTACTTTATTTTTTTGTTCCGGCTACATTTTTTGAGGATCGAGAAGCAATCAGCCCGGAAACACGAGATCGGTTAGTTCTTGATTATCACTGCATAATTGACGTATATATCAATGAAAGTAGCGAGCAAGAACAAATTCAGCAAGAGGAGTTTGGTTTATACATCCGCCCTTACACTAGCTACATGAGTTTTCTCCCGGCTGTCTACCGTGAAATTGACTTTATGAGTCGCTTCATGCAGATATTTGAACAAGCGATCGAGCCGGTGATTCAAAACTTCAAGGTCATGTGGGCAAACCTAGATCCCTTGACAGCACCAACAGCTTTATTACCCTTTTTAGCTTACTGGGTAGCTTGGCCACTCGATTCAATCTGGGGTATACCTCAGCAGCGTCGTTTGATTCGCCGCGCTATGGAACTTTATCGTTGGCGGGGAACTCGCAAAGGGTTGCGTCTTTACTTACATCTTTATACGGGTTTACCTTTAGATGAGGATATATCTCAAGAAGCCGAAAAACATATTAGCATTACAGAACCCTTTAGCCAAGGTTTTATCTTATCGTCAGCAAACTTAGGAGAAAATACCGTCTTAGGCGGCGGTCAGCCTTACCACTTTATTGTGCGTTTGCGTGCTGACAATAAAACTCTGGACGAAACATTGGTGCGGCGTATCATCGACCAAGAAAAACCTGCTTTTTGCACCTACGAATTATTTATGTAAGGGCGCAAGGCATTGCGCCCCTACCCCATTGCCCCTTATCCCCAGAGGGGGCCCCGAGTTCCCCATTGCCCCTTATCCCCAGAGGGGGTCCCGAGTTCCCCATTCCCTATTCCCTAGTATCATGACACATCCTTTTCCACCACCACCCATTAAACCTTTAACACGCCTTCAAGCCTTAGATGGTTTATTAATTAATGCCGAACGCTGGCGCAAGGCACATGAATACCACCGTTTGCGGCAAAATGTTCACTATCAATCACTCCATCAACCAGGAATTGTCTGTGGCTTAGGTGTGCGAGTGATTGCTCCTCCATCTTCGTATAAAGCAGAATATCGAGACAATCGTTGGGTAGAAATTCAACCAGGTGTTGCTATTGATGTTGCGGGTAATGTCATTGTTGTACCTAATGCACTAGAATTTCGGATTGCGACGGAAATTCCTGATACTGAACCTGTGATGATATATTTGGTGGTGAGTTATGTAGACCCAGACCAACTACAGCGTAATGACCAAAGCGAGTACCTTCAAGAAACTTTTCGTTTAGATGAAAAAAGCCAGCGACCAGAACCCACAGAAATAGAGCTTTGTCGAATTTTCTTACAACCAGGACCAGTTTCGATTACTCAACCTACAGATGCTTTTTTCCCAGGATATAATAATGTAGACTTACGCTATCGCATTTATGCTCAGGTACGTCCTCAAGCGATCGTGCGTATGGCTTTAGTTAGTCATAGCGACCCTGAGTATTCTCGGAACTTTTTTAACCTTTCATACTTACTACAGTCTGTAGAAGTTCTTCATGCTTCTTTAAAAGGCTCTGATGATATTGGTCAAGTTTCTTTAGAAGAATACCTTCTGGATTATGATTTGCTTTACTTAACGGGTAAAGACGCACTAGCTTTGAATAGTCGTGAGTTTGACAATTTAAAAGCGTACTTAGATAAAGGTGGAACCCTTTTAGTTGATGCACCATTCGATGCGATCGCTTTAATTGAAAGTACTCAAACTTTGGCTCAACAATTAGGTTATTCTTTAAAGCCTTTAGAAGAATTTCGCCGAAATCACCCTTTGCGGACAAAACCTTTCTTATTTGCTGCTTTGCCAACAGTCAATCAACAACCGATTCAGATGTTTTTAGGAGGTGGAATTATTTTGGTGACTGGAGATTTAGCGATGTCTTGGGGACTCGACCAAGAATTATCTTTATCTAGATTTGACATTCGCACGGCTCAGGAATTGGGTATTAATATTCTTCAGTATGCTTGGAAACGGCGACAGTTAATTGGTTTACAACAGGAGGATTATTCAGCTTTATGGTAAAACTACTTTATTTAATTCCAACGATTAATGCGATCGATAAGCAGAGGCAGATCCGTAGAACTCGGAGTAAGTGAAGGTTCGCGATAGGTGATTTTTTCTTAGACTCCTATCTTGCAAGTATCGGTGTAAGTCAAGTCGCTAACAAGAAGTGCAATTCGGTCAGGGCTTAGTCAAAACCAAAGGTTGGGCGGCAACGCCTGTGTCAAAGATTCAACTTACGTCTAATCACAAATAGTAAGTTTCAGTGACACACTTAATAATAGACTTAAAGATATACAGTCAGTAAGACTCAAGAGTTTTTTAGTACCTATGACTTACCAAGGAGCGCAAAAATCTGTTAAGCAGTCTTCAACTCAGATAAAACAATCTCGAGTTGCTCTATCTAACCTCGATTGCCAAATACCAGCAGATTTAACATCTTCATCTAAAGTGACGGCTTCTAGTATTCCTAGTAAAGCAGAAAGAGATTCTATAAGAAGAAAACTGTTTGGGAACGGTGGAGAGGAAGCGTATATTCAAGCTCAACCATTACAGCGATCGCAACCAGCCGGTTTAAGAGAAGAAAAGCAACAACGTGTCGCTCGAGCAAAACAGACCATCAAATTACTAGGTAACAATATTACTCCTAGTCTCAACAAACACATTTTTGATGCTTTACCCACTAGTGGTGGTCAAGCCAACCCTGAAGAACCTTCCGGGCTACACGCTTATAACAATCAAGAGCTGCCTCGTGGGATCGAGATAGAAGCAACTGAGGGTTCTAACAATAAGGTTCATACTTTGACTTGGCGTTGGAAAACAGGTCGAAAACTTAAAGAGAGTACAATGTTTCCAAAATGGATGCCAAAAGAACACGTAAACACCTTAATTGCTTTGAAATTTCCTGAGACACGTCAAACAGAAGTCCAACAAGATCGCCTTTATCCGGAAGCAGCCAGAACCTATATACAGCGAGGTCTTAAGATAAAATTAGCGCGAGCAGGGGATACAGTTTATCCAGTTTGTAAGTAAGTCAACACAATTAAAGTTAATATGACCTACCAACGAGTACAAAAATCTATCAAAGATTCCTCAACTCAGATGAAACAGTCTCGAATGGCTCGACTTACTATTAGCAACGAGATTCAAGCCAAATTAGTATCACCACCCAGAGTCATGATGTCTAGTATTCCTATCAAAGCGCAAAGAGAAGCCATTAGAAGAAGTATGTTTGGTCATCAGGCAGAAGGTGTGCCTATTCAAACAAAGCTAACAATTGGAGAGCCTGGAGATAAATACGAACAAGAGGCAGATCGGGTAGCAGCAGAGGTTGTAAACCAAATTAATGCACCAGGTTCTCAGCAGTCAAGTCAAAACCTTCAGCGAAATGAAATTTCTGAAGAAGAGAAGTTAATGATGAAACCTAAAATAAGTACCATCCAAAGTGTAGCAATGCCTAACAAAAAGAAAGAACTTCAAATGAAACCTACATTACAACTTCAAGGTAGCAATGAGGGTGTGGCTGCTACAGCAGAATTAGAAAGTTCTATCCAACAGGCACGGAGCGATGGAAAACCGCTTGTAGACAATATCAAAAACCCAATGGAACAAGCTTTTGGTGTTGATTTTAGTCAGGTGAAGGTTCATACAGATTCTCAAGCTGACCAGCTGAATCGGACAATACAAGCACGAGCTTTTACCACAAAGCAGGATGTATTCTTTCGGCAAGGAGAATACAATCCACAAAGTCGTTCTGGACAAGAGTTGTTAGCTCATGAGTTGACTCATGTGGTGCAACAGAACGCAGGTCGTACTGTATCTATCCAGAGGGTAAAGGCTTCTTCTTCTAAGAAGACACAAGATGCTACTTCTGTAGAAAAGTTAAAAGGTGAGGATTATGCTAATAACGTTCAAAAGCTCATCGACGAAATAAACGATCGCTTACCTGGATTTTTGGATGACACGATCGCATCACAGCTACAAGTCATTAATGATAATCGCTCTAAGTGTACTATCTCTTCTAGCCTTGTACTAGGTGAAGATACTAATAATCAAGAATACGGCGACTACAAAGACAATATCGTTAAGGAGATTGAGAAAGTTAAACCTCTCATTGACGAAACAAATAAGAAATATTTTACATCAGAGTGGAGACAGCATAAAGACCAAATTATAGCCTTGTTCGATGAGTTGCCGCAGAAAGCAGTGGATGAACGAGTTTCCAATTTTATTAAACAAAAGAAAGTATCAATTGAGAACCAGCAGGAGAAGCAAAAAGCCATAGAAGAAATCGATACAGCATTATCTAAACTTTCACAAGCACTAACAAATCAGTTGAAGGCATATTTCGGAAACATATATAACAAAAATTTTTCTCCCTCACACTCTAAATCCTGAATTAGAAAAAATGATAAATTTTGGAATATGAGACTTGAAAAAGAGCGATAGAGTTAAGGATTTTATAAAAAATATCAACTTCTGTCTAATGACAAATTTTCAAACATGATGACATAATTAATTATGGTTTTATAATTTTGAGACAATATTTATTAACAGTCATAATCGATATTTTATGTGCCTTATACAACTTAAAGTTGTAAGGGCGGAGTGTGTAATGTGAGATGAGCAAAACCAACACAAGCTAATCAACAAAAAGCTATGAAAGTCAAAGTTTTTAATTCACAAACCAAAGAGCGAGGAATTGAACTCGATTTCGATGAAATCTTCACTGATGAAGATGTATGCATTATAGGTCGTTCTCCTGATTCTGGTTTAGTTCTGGATAGTTCTGATATCAGCCGAGTTCATGGTAAATTTTTTCGGGAAAATGGAGAAATTTATTATGTTGACTTGGGTAGCACCAATGGCTCAAAGGTGAATGATGAAATTGTCACCATGAATCAGAATTATCTACTCAAGTCGGGGGATGTTATTCAAGCTGGTGAGTTTGTTCTCTTTATTCAAGAAACTAGCGATATTCCTGAAGATAAAACAGTTATCAGAGATTTAGATGCAACTGTATTTTCATCTTGGAAGCCTCATAGTGAAGCTCAAGCAACTGACAGTCCAGGTGCTTTAGTAAGAGTGAGCGCAACTCTGGAAACTGAGGAACCGGACGATCCCAAGTCGCAAACTCAGGCTTTACTAGTAGCGATTAATAAACGTATCATAAAAGATATTACGACAACGAAAAACTGGACGCGAGATTCGTATATTAATGCGGTTCGTAAAGCTCGCGAGACGATTGAACATAGCAAAATTATCGATCCAGAAGCACTGGAAAAAGAAGCAGATAAGTACTGGCGAGCGCTCGCTAAAGGAACTTCAACTGTCACTAGCCGTTTGGGTTCCGCTACTATCAAGGGAGCTTCAGAAATCGGAAGCCGTTTGAGTTCTGCTACTGTTAAGGGAGCTTCAGAAATCGGAAATCGTTTGGGTTCTGCTGCTAAAGCTGCTTGGAAAGAAGCGATCGCACCCAAATCTAGTTTGGAAAAAGAACTCAATGAGTCTCGTTCTGATAACAAAAGCAATACTTTTGAAGCGGCTGATTCTGAAGATAAACACCTACAAACTGTTGAAGATGAAATGAGTCAGTTGGTTTCTGGAAATAACTTGCATACAACTGCTTCTGAAGATAACTCATACCAAAACAAGTAAGAATTAGCTCAATTAAGTCTAAATAGGACTCAATTCAAAATCCAAAATGGCATAAAAAATTGATGAACCGCACTCCTATAACTTCCCGATCCCAAGCCAAAATTCATTATTTACATCTCGAAAGAGCTTTGTCGGAGATTGAGCAAGCTGTTGAGGATTATAGCGATCGCTTAGAACAATCTACAGAATCCATTCCCGATCTAGAATCTGCTCTTGTTGAAGTTGCTACTACAATGGATCGCTTCTCAGCCATAGGACATTTGTGTAGCACCTTCCACCTATCCCTTTTCGAGACTCAAGTTCTGTTGTTATGTGTCGGTCAGGCACTTCTCCCTTACTTCCCACAACTTTGTATGAAGGCTCAAGGAAACGAGCAATTAGCGTATCCAACTTTTGGTTTAGCTATGCGTCTTTTCCCAGACTCTCATTGGAATGCTCTGTTACCTGATGCTCCTTTACAATATTGGCAATTGGTCAAAGTTGGGATAAATTCCGATCTGCCTCAGTGCCGTTTGCAAATAGACAATAGTATCTTGCTGTACCTATTGGGCGAGCCTTATCAAGACGATCGCCTCGCGCATTTAATCCAGCCTATGCCAGTCAAGTCTGATACTGGCGTACTATTACAGCCTTCACATCAAGACATAGCAGAACGTTTAGCAAACGCTTGGTCGCAAACTCAAAGCACATCTTTGACCTTGCCTATTGTACAATTGTGTGGTATTGAAGTCACCGATAAGTGGGCGATCGCTGCTACTGCTTGTGCTCTTGACAGGCGAGCGCTCAAACTTATGTCTGTCAGTCATTTACCAACCGACTTAACAGAACTCAACCACATAATACGAAGGTGGGAAAGGGAAGCTATTTTAACGAATAGCGTTCTTTTGCTAGATTGCGAGCAATTGAATTCAGACGATTCTGCACTCAATACAGCAATTCTACAGTTGATTCAGAAGATTCGGACTCCACTCATTATCTCCGCCGAAGACCGAATACTGTCACCACACCGTCCTTTGATGACCTTCGATGTACCCAAGCTGACTCCTAATGAACAGCGAAGCGTTTGGTACTCTTGCCTTGGAAGCAGTGGAACTCAATTGAACGGGCATGTAGAAGCGTTAGTCTCTCAGTTCAACCTTAACAGTCTTGCGATCCAATCTGCTTGCTTGCAAGTGAGCGATCGATATAAGAAGATTCCACTACCTTCGACCTCCTCCCCAGTTCCTCATCAACTGTGGGATATTTGTCGGACAATGGCACGACCCAGGCTAGATGATTTAGCACAACGCCTTGACTTAAAAGCAACTTGGGATGACCTCATCTTGCCAGCAACCCAAAAAAACATCTTGCGTGATTTGGTGATTCAAGTTCAACAACGAGCAAAAGTTTACTGGGATTGGGGTTTCGCTAGTAAGGCAAATCGTGGTTTTGGCATAAGTGCTTTATTTGCAGGAGCTTCCGGTACTGGTAAGACTATGGCTGCAGAAGTTTTAGCCAAAGAATTAAGATTGGATCTTTACCGCATCGATCTGAGTGCTGTAGTCAGTAAATATATTGGTGAAACCGAGAAAAATCTGGGGCGGATTTTTCATGCTGCAGAGGCGGGGGGTGCAATTCTCCTCTTTGATGAAGCTGATGCTTTGTTTGGCAAACGCTCTGAAGTTAAAGAGAGTCGCGATCGTCATGCCAACATCGAAGTTGGGTATTTACTTCAACAAATGGAAGCATATCAAGGTTTAGCGATTTTGACAACGAACTTAAAAAGTTCTTTAGACCAAGCTTTCTTACGCCGTCTCCGATTTGTTGTTTCTTTCCCCTTTCCAGATTCTAAATTGCGAGCAGAAATTTGGCGGCGTGTTTTTCCTCAACAGACACCAACTCAAGGATTAGACTTTGAAAAACTAGCTCAGCTCAATCTAGCAGGTGGAAACATCCGTAATATTGCGCTGAATGCTGCCTTTACTGCTGCACAAGCAGAAGAACCAATCATGATGAAACACATATTAAGTGCAGCACACAGTGAATGTATGAAATTAGAACGAACTTTAACAGATACTGAAATTCAAGGTTGGTTGTAATCGCATAAGAACAATATACATATGATTTACGAGCCGCAAAAATCTGTACGTCACTCCTTAATGCAGAAAAATCAGTCGAGAATAGCTCAACCTTCTCTAGAAATTTTAAGAGAGACTGATTCAGTATTATCTCCTAAAAAATCAATTGCTAGTATTCCTAGCAAAGCTGAGAGAGAAAGTATAAGAAGAAGCTTATTTCAACAATCGGCAGGAACATCGTCCGAGCAAGTTGTGCAAAGAACAACAACCCAGTTTTCAGACTCTCATGACCCAGTTGATGAGTTGTTTGAATACCACGCAAATTCTCATGACCCAGTTGACGAGTTGTTTGAATACCACACAAATTCTCATGACCCAGTTGACGAGTTGTTTGAATACCACGCAAATTCTCATGACCCAGTTGATGAGTTGCTTGAATACCACGCAAATTCTCATGACCCAGTTGATGAGTTGCTTGAATACCACGCAAATTCTCATGACCCAGTTGATGAGTTGTTTGAATACCACGCAAATTCTCATGACCCAGTTGAT
>NZ_BAACAP010000066.1:0-10310 GCF_045865695.1 Scytonema hankhaensis NUACC26 | reverse complement strand
ACTCACCAGTGACCCTCCGGGTTCGCCAGTTCCCTACGAAAGGAGACCTTTCTGCAGGACTGGACTCACCAGTGACCCTCCGGGTTCGCCAGTTCCCTACGAAAGGAGACCTTTCTGCAGGACTGGACTCACCAGTGACCACCCTCGTTCCCAGGCTCTGCCTGGGAATGCCTTTGTTAGAGGCTCCGCCTCGAAAATCAAGGCGTAGGTTGTATTGGCCACCTAACTTTGCATTGTTCGCGATCGGGGTGACAATTGTTTCATCTTAACTCCCTCCTAATGTTTAGCCAAAAGGTGCGAGGCACAGCCTCGTAGGCTGCATTCCCAGGCAGAGCCTGGGAACGAGAGGACTAGTCACTGGTCACTGGTCACTGGTCACTGCTTACTGGTCACTGCTTACTGGTCACTGCTTTCAACAGCCCTTCACAAGCATCAACAAGTAAGTCAATCACTCGATCGAATCCCTCCGAACCACCATAGTAGGGATCGGGGACTTCTTTAAGAGTATGCCTAGAGCAAAAATCACACATTAAGTGGACTTTGTGGTGATACTTACCAGTTCGCTCAAGAGAAAGGATATCCTCATAATTCTCTCTATCCATGGCTAGAATCATGTCAAAAATTTCAAAGTCTGACTTTTGAAACTGACGTCCTCGACCCCTCAATTTAATTTGTAACTTTTGAAAAGCGGCAGCACTCATCCTCGCATCGGGGGGGCTGCCAATATGATAGCTAGATGTACCAGCAGAGTCACAAATAATGCTTTCGCTTAACCCAGCCTGGTTAATGAGATGATTCATTATATTTTCCGCCGATGGAGAGCGACAGATATTTCCCAGGCAAACAAACAGCACTTTATAAGGCATAAGTGTCATTAATCATTAGTCATTTGTCATTAGTCGTATTCTAATGACAAAGGACAATGAACAAATGACAAAATTACTGGAATCCAGGAAGTTCCAGACCACTAGTGAGTTCTTCCATGCGTTCGCGCATTGTTGCTGTAGATTTGTAATAAGCGTCTTTCATTGCCGCCGTTACAAGCTCTGAGAGGACTTCTGCTCCTTCATTAATGGCGTTTGGAGAAATTTCTACTCGTCTTGGTTCTTGGTTACCGCTAACGATCACCTTGACCAAACCACCGCCTGCTTCTCCCTGAATTTCCATTTGCTCTAATTCATCTTGAAGTCGCTTTGCGCCTTCTTGAACCTGCTGTGCTTTTTTAAAAGCGTCAGCCAATTCTTTCATTTTGCCCAAGCCGAAGCCAAATCCTTGTCCTTTTCCTGTCATAATCAATTATCCAACTATACTTTGATTAACTAATTATAGATGTGGTCAGCAAAATACTCTTGTTAACTCGCGAGTCATCCAGGTAGTACTGCTCAAAGTATATTCTATGCTCAACGCTCGATCTCTCGTACCTCAGTCCCAAGAATAAAATTACACAAACTTTCCGATCGCAAATCAAAACTTCAGTTGCTGATATGCTAAAATAGCAGTGCGAATTATTACCGTTAGCAAGCATCCCAGTTTTCTGTAGCTGCTGGTCGAATCAGAAACTCTTGTAGTGTAGAATGCAAATAAGTTCCCTCTCTGAAGTGGATCTACCAAGATAAAGCAAAAAATTCTTGATACAATTTACAGGAGTGCCGAAGTCTTACGTATATTCTTATTTCTTTGATTTCTGCCAAACTGTACTAGAGATTTATACTTAATTCTCCAGAGTTAATGGACTCGATATAAGTTGGTATGTATTCGATTAAATATATCTTTTCCTGTATCACCAGTGATACAGGAAAAGATATAAAAGCGTGCAAACGGTTATTTGCGTTCGTTATAGTGCAAACCTAGCTTAATAATTTTAAGTTAGAACCAGCAAATATACTATTGAGAAGTGATTCACTGAGAATCATGTCATAGTATGAAACATAGGAGTACTATTTTTATCTGTATTTATTGATAGTGCTTGAGCGAGCAAACTTATTGATAAAAAATGCTAGGGGTGTACTGTCCATGCCCTTGAAGATCCTTGTAGTGGATGACGATCTGGGCACTCGTCTGTCTATCAGCGATTATCTTGAACTGTCTGGCTATTCAGTAATTACGGCAAATGACGGTCAAGAGGCTTTGGCGATGGTAGAACAATACCATCCCGATTTAATAGTCACTGATATTGTCATGCCACAAATGAACGGTTACGAACTAGTGCGGCGAGTTCGGCAGCAACCTTCTTTCCGGTTGCTGCCTGTGATTCTGCTAACAGCGCGAACAAAAACTCAAGAAAGAATCCTGGGATACCAATCAGGATGCGATATTTACTTGCCCAAGCCTTTTGAATTAGAAGAGTTAGCAGCAGCAATTCGCAATCTCTTAGAGCGATCGCAAATCATCCAATCTGAATACCGTTTTCCCCAACAAGAAAATGTGGGAGCTTCCATTTCTACAAAACCTGTGGATGTTCGCTACTCACAGGTGACAGATCTTCAAAAATCTCAAATATTTTCTGAGTTAACCTCAAGAGAACAAGAAGTTTTAGAGCTTTTAACTCACGGTCTTTCCAATGCGGAAATGGGGCAACAGCTACATCTCAGTCCTCGGACTGTCGAAAAGTACGTCAGTAGTTTATTGAGAAAAACAACAACAAGCAATCGTGCTGAGTTAGTCCGTTATGCAATTAAGCACGGTTTGGTAGAGTAGTTTTTCTACCTCCAGTACTCTTGCAACCCGTAAGAGCGAAGCTTCACGATAAGGCGCTGCTATTAACTGCACGCCCAAGGGTAGAGTATTTGGACGATGGATTGGAACTGATAAAACAGGTAATCCAATAAAAGATAACGGTTGAGTAAATAATCCTAAATGAGGACGGACAAGAATTTCTTCTTCGTCTAGTGTCATGGTTTGCTGACCAATTAAGGGAGCAGAAATAGGAGTAGTGGGTACAAGAATAACATCTACCTTTTGAAAGATTTCTCGCACTTTATCTCGATACCATCTCCTAAATCGTTGGGCTTGAATGTACCAGCTACTAGGTATTAATGCACCAGCAAGAAAGCGATCGCGTGTTGCGGGATCGAAATCTTGGGGACGAAAGCGTAATTTTTCCAAATGTAAATTTGCACCTTCACAAGCTGTAATTACAAATGCTGCAGCCCTAGCACGATGAGCTTCAGGTATTGCAATCTGCTCCGTCACTCCTAAAATATCAGCAACTTCTTGCACTGCTTCCAATGCTTCCAAGCTCGCTCCTTTAGCAAAATATTCTCCTGCAATAGCAATTCTTAAACCCTCAATCCCGCGATCGATCTGAGGGAAACATGGTTCGGGAGGACGCTTTGTACAAACAGGATCTCGCTCGTCATCTCCTTGCAACATATCAAACACCGTAGCAATATCCCGTACCGAACGAGCAAACGGACCAATATGGTCTAAACTGCTAGAAAATAAAGCGACACCAGCGCGAGAAAGCCTTCCATAAGTTGGTTTCAAACCAAAAACGCCGCATAACGCTGCAGGTACGCGGATAGAACCATTTGTATCAGAACCCAAAGTCAAAGGAACTAAGCCAGATGCAACCGCCGCCGCTGAACCACCCGAAGAACCTCCAGCTATCCGCGTGCGATCGTGGGGATTGCGAGTAGCGCCATAATGTGCATTTTCAGTGACAAACCCATAAGCGTACTCATCCATATTCAAAGCACCCACAAGAACAGCACCCGCTTGTTTCAACTTGAAGACTGCCGTTGCATCTCTTGTCGCCGGAGGATTTTCAGCATTAATTTTTGCACCTGCTAGTGTTGTGAGTCCAGCAATATCAAACAAATTTTTCACAGCGAAAGGGACACCAGCCAAAGAACCAATTGGATGACCTAGAGCAACTTCCCTATCAATTCGTTCTGCATCTGCCAAAGCAGCATCAGCCGTTACAGCAGTAAAACAATTCAGTTCTCCATCTCGGTCTGCAATTTTTGCCAAAGCTGATTTGACAACCTCCACCGCTCCGATCTGACCGCTTTTTACAGCAGTTGCTATTGCCACAGCATCATCCATAGGAGAAATTTATATGAGCGCCCGTTTAGTTTTTTGAGTCAATGCAGACTGCATAATTTTTGTTAACTGTAGCAACGTCAAAACCAGACCTACCTCCACAGTAGAAGCAAGAAATGACAGCCAAGGTGAAACTGGTTCTCGCGAATTGCTGCTTAGTATTATACGACCTAGGGTGTTAGAAATTATTGTGAAAGCGTATAGGAATGGTATACAGGACCGTAACTGATGGCTCAAACTTGTCAAATCGCCACCTTCAGGTAGTAATCGGTCAGCAAAGGTAGACAGGGTTTTCCAAATTCCCCAAAGACTATAAAACGGAATAACAAATCGAGCTATGGCTCCCCATGGAGTAATTGGGTACTCTGGAAAGACTTCTTTGAGATCGGCATGAAAACGGTGTAACCAAACAAGAAAAGTCAAAGAGGAACTCAAGATGACAAGAAATGCCACCATTGCTTGCAAACCATCAAGGGTAACCAATAATTGATAAATCGCTGGTACTGTAAGTTCTACTATAGAAAACATGAGAGCAACAAAACTAAATCCCAGACGCAACTTCAGCAAAAGCATCAACAGTTTACCTGCACCTGTTGAATGACCAGAATCAGAAATTTTCCAATTTTCCATAACAATTTTTCCACTGCACAATTTCTCCATATCTTAAGCGTGGAAGTAAGATTTATATTGCAGTGTATTTGCTTAATTATAGTGAGTCACTAATTCTTCCCCATCATGGGTGAAACTCCGTAGAAACTTCTAATTCCTCTGGTAAAGGAAACTCATTGACAACTAGAGCGATCGCCATAATTCTCTCAAAATTTGCCACCACCCCATCTCGATACTCATCCTTCAATTGTAAATCCAACAACATAGCCACGATCTCTACGTACTCTCCTACCTCAAAGTCATTCTCTTCCATATTCTTTCTCTCCTTAACTATTTCCAAGAAATAAATTGTCCATTTTATGGAATCTTGTGGAACGGAGAGCAGCGCTGTGCGGGGGTCTCCCCCTTGCCCCTTATCCCCACTTCGTGGGGGCCCCGAGTTCCCCAGAGGGGACCCCAAAGCCCCCCGTTGAGGAGCCACTGCGTTGCGGAGAGCAGCGCCCCTTCGGGGTTCGCCAGTCGCCTTCGGAGGGAAACCCTCCTGCAGCGCTGGCTCACCGTGCGGGGGTTCCAAGAGTTGAGGCGACTGCGGAGGGTTCCCCCCGAGTCCCGCAAGTGGCGTGCGACTGCGGAGCGTCCCCGCCCGTTCTGTATTAGTGGCGGGCTAGAAGCCCGTACTACAAAAAATTTTGAAATATTTTTTAGAGAGTTTTAATTTTTTTGCAAACTCAATATGTTTTAGCCTAACTCAAAAAAACCATCTTCACCAGGCTCAAAATCAATCACCTGTGTCACTGCATCAACATTCAAAATCCCATAAATATGAGGAAATTGTTCGCCTTCTTCAACTCCTTCATAACGAATTTCCGAGCTAACCTTATGAGAATCAATATAAAGAAGTACCAATCCTTGTTGATTATAAAACAAGGTATTTGCGACTTTTATAACTTGTGTTGGTTTGGAACAGTGGATAAAACCCTCAGAATCAAGGGTATCTCCGCGATAAACTCCATCAAGTTTTGCTCGTTCCCACTGTTCTTTTTGAGTGATATGTAAAATCATGCTCATAATAGTTCTTAAATAATGTTAGGAGGTAATTTCAACCCCTTATTATTAACTAATTTGGAATGCAAAGATTTGGAGAGCAGAGATTAGGGAATTGCAGTGTTATTACTGTCAAAGTATTTAATTGTACACGACGAATAGCGTGATTGTTTGTATCAGCAATGTATAATTCAGAATCCATAACACTTAGCCCTGAAGGTTCGGAAAAACGAGTATTTTTACCTTCCCCATCCTGCAAACCTGCTACACCATCTCCAAGAATGGTTTGACAATTACCACTTTGGGGATTAACGAGTTTAATCTTGTGGTTGTAGGTATCCGCTACCCACAAGAAATTTTGGGCGTATTCGACTCCCAAACAATGCTGCAACCTGACATCAAAACCTTGTCCGTCAATATCACCAAAACCGAATAAGTCACCACTACCGCAAACAGTCCTGACTGTTAAAGGTTCCACCAGTCCTACAGCCCGAATCGTACTTCCTTCACTGTCAGCAACATATAAATCTTGTCCATCTGTTGCGATCCCGCTTGGTTGAGCAAAGACAGACTCGGTTAACGTGCCATCAACACAAGCTTCTGCACCAGTACCAGCATAAGTTCTCACAATACCAGTTTCCAAATTCATTTCCCAAATTTGATGAGAACCAGTCATGGCAATAAATAAGCTATTTCCAATTTTTTGCAGATCCCAAGGGGAGTTCAACGCTGTTTCTATTGCAACTCCACTATGAGGACGAATATTACGGCTTTGTTTTCCTGTCCCAGCAATAGTTTCTACAATCTGGTGTTTGAAATCGACTCTTCTGAGTGCATGATTTTCTGTATCTGCTACATACAAAAGTTGATTTTCTGCATCAAATGCCATTCCTTGTGGTGCTGAAAACTGACATTGGTTGAAAGAACCATTCGTTAATCCAGGTTCTCCAGTACCAATTACGTGCAAAATTTGCCCATCTACATGACTTATAACAAGACGATGATGTCCGGAATCAGCAATAAACAATTTCTGTTGTTTAGCGAGAACTTTGCCGGGAAAGGCTAAGGGAGTCACAAGAGGTTGGCGCTGTTTTTCTAGAGTAAGGCTGAGTTCTTGGAAATTAATAGTGCCTTTCTCTTGATGTTGGAGAATTAACTTTTTTATGAGTTCATCTAAAACCTCACGATTGCCTTCACCAGATACCGAACCAATTACATAACCTTCTGGATCGATCGCAATTAATGTTGGCCAAGCACGCACAGCATACTCTTGCCAAACCCTAAAACCGCTATCCACTAAAACGGGGTGTTCGATGTCGTAACGTAAAATTGCTTGGCGGATGTTTTCGCTTTCCTTCTCATTGTCAAATTTAGCACTATGTACGCCAATAACTGTCAAGCTATCTTTATATTTTTGTTCTAGATATTTTAGATCTGGCAGGATGTGTAAGCAATTGATACAACAGTACGTCCAAAAGTCTAGAATAACAACTCTACCCCTTAGTTCTTGAAGAGACAATGGTTTGTCCGCATTCAACCAGAGTTGATTTTGAGGGAGTTCTGGTGCTCTAACACGAGGCATCATTGGAAGTATAAAGTATGAAGTATAAAGTATAAAGTAGCATTACCCACCGTTCAATATTGGTGGGCTTTAGCCCTACCTACGCTCTGTTTTCCAGAAAATTATTTATGGGAAAATTACTACAACCAAACATGAAAATAATTTTCCATGCCCATTGCCCAATGCCCAATGCCCTACTTTCAAACTATTTATGAGAGGATTGGAAACTTTAACCTCGACTGAGTTGTCCGCTTGGGTGCAGCAGGCTCGAGCTTTTGCACGTAAAGGAAAAGTTATCGATCGCATTCCACAACTGGCTTTGGCTGATACAAATTCATTTGCAGTTTGCATTCTTTCTGCAAATGGGCAAGTTTATAGCGATGGCGAGACTTCTTGTGTTTTTCCGCTTATGAGCGCAATTAAACCGTTTTCGCTACTGTATTTGCTACAAAGTTTCGGAGCGGAAAAAGTTTTTCAGTGGGTTGGGGTTGAACCATCCGATGCTTCATTTAATTCTTTAGAGCAACTAATCAAAGATAATGGAAGACCTCGCAATCCTATGATTAATAGTGGAGCTATTACTCTTGCTGATAAATTGCCAGGAAACAGTGCAAGCGATCGCACTAAAAATTTGTGTCAGTGGTTGAATCAGCAAGCTGGGTGTCAACTTGAGTTAGACGAGATAATGCTGGCTTCCGTGCGTTTGGTAAATTCTCAAGTCAATCAAGATATTGCCCGTTATCTCGCTCAATCGGGGTATGTTAAGGATATAGAACAAGCTCTTGATACTTACGAGCAAATATGCTGTTTATCGGGGACGGTAGAAGATTTAGCCCGTCTGGGTTTGCTTTTAGCTTGTGAAAATGAAAGAG
This sequence comes from Scytonema hankhaensis NUACC26, assembly GCF_045865695.1. Lineage (NCBI taxonomy): Bacteria > Bacillati > Cyanobacteriota > Cyanophyceae > Nostocales > Scytonemataceae > Scytonema > Scytonema hankhaensis. Next base: position 2,180 of record NZ_BAACAP010000066.1, on the reverse strand, counting down.
TCGCAACCCAGTGTCGCCGCAATGTAAATGCATTAATGTTAACTTGCGGGTTGTATGAATCTTCTTCTCAATCTGCTTTACAGATCGGTCTACCTATGAAATCTGGGATCGGTGGCGCATTGTTAGCACCAATACCGAATCGTGGTGCGCTCGCATGCTACAGCCCAGCGCTGGATAATGTAGGTAACCCTATCGCTGCAATTGCTTTTGTTGAGGCTATATCTCAAAGCTTAGGGCTCAGCATTTTTCAGTGACCCTCCGGGTATCTCCTTCTTCCCGCCAGAAGATTATCTAAAGACGTAGGGTGGGCACTGCCCACCGTTTGCTGTTGGTTGTAGGGCATAACCTCACCTACGAAAATTGGTAATTTTAGAGGGCACTGCCCACCGTTTGCTGTTGTAGGGCATAGCCCCACCTACGAAAATTGGTAATTTTAGAGCGTCCAAGGAGTTTGACCTAGGGCAATAATTCCCCCGACATTTCCCGACACCTCCTGACATTTGATGTAGAATAAAACAGTAATAACAAAATGGTCAAGTAAAACATTCTGCTTTTACTTGACCAAGAACATTCAACTAAGCATTCCTGACAAAAAACAAGTCTTGAAATCTATTGTCAAAATAACTCAGTAGTTATGAATTTTGAGTTCCTAAAATGTCATTTTTGATAGATTGAATTTGTTCTGCTAACTCTTGTCTAGTTGATTCTTTAAGAAGATAACGAAAAACAAACCACGTTGTATAACTAATTCCAATTAATTCAAAAATTGGAATTAGTAACGGGATATCATTAATCGCATCAAGGATTGCCAGAATGACTCTGGCTGTAACAATTGTGGCAGCAATCAAAACAATAGTAACAATTAATTGCCGATATTGATTAAAAAATTTACCAATAACATTTGGTATATCGGCTAAAAACTGTGAAACTTGTTCTCCAATTTCTTGCCATTTTTCTTGAGATTTCGCAACAGATGGTGGTAACAATGGCTGATTTGGCTTTGTACCTTCAATTGCTGCTATAGGAGTGGATGAGGTTGTATCTGGAACGTCATCAAGGGGTTGTAGTTGCTGTACGTCAGTTTCCATACTCTTCCTCTATTAAGCTACTATTATTACAATAATTCAAAAGTCAAAATAAATATTTAATCGGCAATATTTTTTGACTTTTGACTTTTTCCAACTTGCTAGCTTTATGGCTTAGCTACTTTTGCTTTATTAACTACACTGGTTACACCTTTGATTTGCTTTGCCAAAGGTTCAATCTTGTTAAGTTGCTCCTGATTTGTAACAGTTCCGGCAACTGTGACGGCTCCGTTATCTTCGGCTTCAACAGTTAACTGACCGTTAGGGATATTAGCTTCTAACTTAGAGCGAACCTCGCTTTCTAAATCGTCTTCAGATCTGTTTGCCACCTTACCATCATTCAAGGTATTATTACGCTGTTCGCGAGATCTAATGTCAGAATTCAGTTGGTCTCTACGAAGTGGGCTTTGTGCATCCTTGAGTGCAGCATCTGTTGCTTCTGGTGCGGGCGCTTTTGCTGCTTCGTTAGTACTGTTAGGAGCTTCTGAACTACTCTTGGAAACATCGGGACTACAAGCAGCTGCACCAAAAACTAAAAGGGAACCAAATACGAAGGGAATAAACTTTTTCATTTTGAATCAATCCTTGGTAATAGTTAATGGTTGTTTGTTGGTGGTTAGTAGGGGCGCAAGGCATTGCGCCCGTACATTGGTTAGTAGCTATTAACAACTAACAACTAACCACTAACCACTAACGCTCTTAAACTTTCTCGTTCCGATGGTCAACAATGATGACTGCAGGATCGTCTTTGTCGTACCCTACTCCATGTTCGGTAGATGTGGTATTGACTACGGGTGCGTCGTGGCGAATATCTCTATCAGCATCCCGGTGATGAACGCCTGTTGTGTCGGCGGCATCAAAGGTATCAAACTCTTGAATGCCATGACGTCTGAGAATGGCTTCTGCACGACGGACTTCATCGTCTGTACCATCCACAATAATCAGGTAGTCGCCCCTGTTTAAGCGGTCGTTGTAGACTTTGGCACGGTTTTCAGGAATTCCTAAACCTACAAGTCCACCTGAAACTCCACCAGCTGCTGCACCAATTCCCGCGCCTGCTGCTGCCGTTGCCAATGCTGTTGCGGCTGCACCACC
>NZ_BAACAP010000065.1:0-9967 GCF_045865695.1 Scytonema hankhaensis NUACC26 | reverse complement strand
GGAAGATACGATGAAGCCGAACCACTGTACAACCAAGCGCTGCAAATTAACTTAAAAGTGCTGGGAGCAGAACACCCTGACACGAAAGCTGTGGAAAGCAACCTCATTCTACTACGCAAACAATTGTTAAGCTAAAAATAGTTATTAGCTTCATAGTCCCCCTTACTTGGGAGGCGTCTGATTTCTTTTCTCGATCGCTAAAAATATAAACCCCTTTTCAATTCTTCTCAACTCCATATTGCTAAGTATAGAATTGCACAAATTCGGAGCGTTACCTATGTCATTGGTGAATGGAGCGAAGCAAAATGAAGAATCTCCAAATACTTCGCTTCACGGAACCTGCTCTCGAACAAAGCGCGATCGTGTTCCGCTCAGCATGACATATTACGCTCCGAGTTTATGAAATGCAGTACTAAGTAAGGGTATTTTTCTTTTAGTTTCCTGCTTCTGGGCGAGTTATTCTCTCTAACAATTGCTGAAATTCTCCCACAATCTATTAAGCTATAAACTTGAGGAAAAAAGAACTGCAAAAAAGGCTGAAAATATTCCCCTAAAGCTTCTTTCCAAGGTTCATCATCATTAGCATTTGGTTCATTCATCACGTTAGTTAACACAGCAAAGCAAGAATGGATGATAATTATCTCACGTGAAAATTTTATCCAAACACAAATTAATATTGAGATTTAAGCAGGTCAACTAAATTACAGTCTTTTTCAGATTAATAGACCCATCTAATTATATTTACCGAATTTATCTATGACATTAGCACTTGGCATGATAGAAGTCTATGGTGTTCCTACAGCCTTGGAAGCAGCAGACGCAATGTGTAAAGCGGCTCGTATAACTCTTGTCGGTTATGAAAATACCGACCTAGGACGCATTACAGTCTTGATACGAGGACAAGTAGGTGAAGTGAATGTTGCTGTTGCTGCGGGATTAGAGGCGGCTGTGCGCGTTAACGGTGGCGAGGTGCTTTCCTATCACACGATCGCTCGTCCCCATGAAAATCTAGAATACGCTTTACCAATTTATCGCACGGTAAACCTTGAACCATTTCATTCAGATATTCGATTTCCACCTCCACTGTCAGTTTAAAATCCTCACTCCCCTGTTTCTTTCCTCTGCGTACTCTGCGCCCTCTGCGGTTTTTTCTCATCAAATAATAATGTAGGGACACGAAAAACCGTGTCCCCGATAAGACATGATAGAACCAATAAAACAGATCTAATCTCCCTCAAAGCAAAGGATTCATTTCCGCTTTTTGGGAGCAGAACGTCGTAATTCGCGTTTTTCTTCTTCTTGCAAACGGCGATCGCGCCAACTTGCGAGTGTCAAATAGCCAATACCTCCGGTTACCGTGACAAGCAGTACCGCAGCAGCTAAAGCTAAAATACTCAGAAATGGACTTTCCACGATTCCCTTAGAGTCCGTTGCGACCCCAAACTACCATTGCAATTGACCAAGTAAAAACAACCAGTAGAGAAACCCAGCCTAGTGTCAAAATGTCCATAGCGGTACTTTTAAACAAATTTACGAAACAACTTCAATCTTAATGATACTGGAACCATGGACTGAACTGAAGTTTGTGGCTCAAAGCTTTACGATCGAAGTGCAATGTCTCCCAATCATAACAGAACGAAAACGGTGAACAAAGTTTTAGATCCTCAACTGATGGCAGAACGTATCGAATCCTTAAAAGCTGGGTTTCTGGGTTGTTTGTGCCTTGCGATCGCTTTTTTCATAACAGCTTTGGTTAATAGCTCGCTTGCAAAGTACTTTAATATACTCAGTACTTTTTCCTTAAACACGGTGGATTTGCGTTGGTTTATTAGCGCTGGTATTGCTGCTTTTTGCGGCTTGCTATTTGGTGTAACATATCGCTACATTATACGTTCAGATAAAAACTTCCAACTAAAGTCAGGAGGCGTGTTAGCTTTTGGCTTGGTAAGAGGCTTAACTCAGTTAGACATTGGACTTTCTTGTGGTAGCAGTGTTTTGCCTTTGATTATTATGGGAATTGAGAGTATATTGTGGTTTGGATTAGCTGCATTTGCGATCGATACTGCCTTCCGCTTTGGCTGGATTCAAACTTTTCAATCCAATAACCTTTTCTATGACAACTAATCGAGCCAGTTATTTTTTAATAGTCGATTTAGAAGCAACTTGTTCTGATGATGGCTTTATTCCCAGTGAGGAAATGGAAATTATTGAAATTGGTGCGGTAATGCTTAACAGTACCACTTGGGAATTAGATTCTGAGTTTCAGCAATTTGTCAAACCTGTAAGACATCCGCAACTGACAAAATTTTGTACGGAATTAACAACTATTCGCCAGCAAGATGTTGACAAAGCTTCTACTTTTCCCGAAGTTATTACTCAGTTTAAAGAATGGACAGTGTTATTTCCCCGACATATATTTTGCTCTTGGGGAAATTATGATAAGAAACAATTTCTTCAGGATTGTGAGCTTCATAAAGTTTCCTATCCCTTTGGTTCGGAACACAGAAATATAAAAAAGGAATTTTCAGAATATCTTGGCGTTTCTAAAGGCTTTGGCATGGCAAAAGCACTTCAGCATCTAGGTATAGAATTGCAAGGAGTACACCATCGGGGAATTGATGATGCTCGTAATATTGCAGCTATATATCGATATATGAAAACTCAGAAAAAATAGGTATAGGGTATTGGGAATTGGATGTAGAAAGAAATAAGTTTATTGCCCGATGCCCTGTGCCGTAAGTAAAAACTATGTATGGTCGGTAATGCCCACCAAATAATAATACTTTTGGTAGGGAATACCCACCTTACAGTACTGAAAATTTTTTATAAGTTTTTTAAGATGAATATATATATATCAACTTGTGCTTGTAACAGTACAGGTTAAAAATTTGTTTGGCAAAGTTTTTGTATGAAAAATCAGATACCATTACCCAATCGCCTCAAAACCCCACTTTTGTTACAAAGACTTCAATGGGTGGTTGACCCTGTAGGGTACATGGAAAATGCTGTTCGGCAACATCCCGATATTTTTACAGCTGAAGTAGTCGGTTTTGGAGACACTTTAGTATTTATTAACCATCCTCAAGCAATTCAGGAAATTTTAACCAACGATAGGAAAAAGTATACAACTCCAGGTGAGGAAAACAAAATTTTGCTACCTTTGGTTGGGGAACGCTCAGTCTTGATATTAGAGGGACAAAAACACAGACAGCAACGGCAACTCATGATGCCTCCATTTCATGGCGATCGCATGCGAGCTTACGCACAGACAATCCGCAATTTGGCTGAAAAAGTTTGCGATCGCATACCGCAAAATACACCCTTCTCAATTCGTCATGCAATGCAGGACATATCCCTGCAAGTCATGTTAAAAACTGTTTTTGGTGTTTCTGAAGGAGAGCATTACCAACAACTCAAGTACTTACTTGGGCAATTAACAGATGTTTTTCAATCTCCTCTAACTTCTAGTTTGCTGTTCTTTCCATTTTTACAAAAAGATTTAGGTTCTTGGAGCCTTTGGGGAAAATTTCTACGTTGGAGGGAGCAAATTGATGCAATACTTTACGCTGAAATTGCTGAATGTCGTACAAAAGCAGATCCAAATCGCGTTGATATTCTCTCATTGCTGATTTCTGCAAGGGATGAACGAGGACAGTCAATGACAGATCGAGAATTACGAGATGAATTAATGACTCTGCTATTAGCAGGAAATGAAACCACCGCATCAGCCATGGCTTGGGGATTGTACTGGGTTCACCATTTGCCAGAAGTACGCGAAAAACTCCTTCACGAACTCAGATCGCTTGGTGATTCACCCGATCCAATGAGTATCGCTAAACTGCCTTATCTCACAGCAGTTTGTCATGAAACCTTACGAATTCATCCGGTAGTCATGTTAACTTTTGCCCGGAAAGTTCAAGAACCTGTAGAATTGCTCGGACATGAGCTATATCCCAATACTTTACTTTTCAATTGCATTTATCTTCTGCATCAACGAGAAGATTTGTATCCGCAACCCAAGGAGTTTAAACCAGAACGCTTTTTAGAACGTCAATTTTCTCGTTATGAGTTCATGCCTTTTGGTAGCGGTGCGCGTCGTTGTATTGGTGAGGCTTTAGCTCTGTTTGAATTCAAGTTAGTTTTAGCAACTCTTCTGTCGCGCTATCAATTAGAGCTAACTAGTCATCAACTAGAAAAACCTCAAAGACGAGGTGTTACCCTTGCTTCTGGGGATAAAGTGAAGATGATAATTAGAGGAAAGCGTCAACTAGAAAATTCTTCACAGGTAGTTGCAATGTCAGTTAGAAGTTAGAAGCTGACTACCAAATATGTTGTAAGTTGAGAACAAAACTCGGTAAAACATCTTCTCCTGAGAGTTCTATTGGAGATTGTAATACTTCTACTTCTTTTCCCAATCGGTAGATTTCTACTCGGCGGTTTTTTCGATCGATTAACCAGCCGAGTTTTACATTATTCTCCATATATTCCCGCATTTTCTCTTGGACTTTTTCTAAATCGTCACTCGGAGACATCAACTCTAAAACAAAATCGGGAGAAATTGGGGGAAATTTTTCTCTTTGTTCGGGAGTGAGAGCCTCCCATCTTTCTTGTTTTATCCAAGTGACGTCAGGAGAACGGTTAGCACCATTAGGAAGTTTAAACCCAGTTGAAGAGTCAAAGACTTTTCCTAGTTTTGTTTGTCGATTCCATATTCCAAAATCAATAACTATCTCAGCGTTATAATTACCTGTTTCTCCTCCTGTTGGAGCCATAATAATAATTTCTCCCCGCGCATTCCGTTCAAATTTTACATCAGGATTTTTTCTACACAGGAGATAAAATTGCTCATCTGTCAATTCAATAACAGGTTTGAGTTGAAGGGTAATAGCGTTCATAATAATCTCTATATACTTTTTTAGTGATTCTTTAAGAAGATTTCTACCAAATACTTTGTAAATTAAGAACAAAGCCCGGTAAAACATCTTCCCCTGATAGTTCTGTTGAAGATTGTAAAACTTCTACTTCTTTTTTAAAGCGATAGATTTCTACTCTTTGGTTCTTTCGATCAATTAACCAGCCAAGTTTTACATTATTCTCCATATATTCCCGCATTTTCTCTTGGACTTTTTCTAGCTCGTCGCTCGGAGACATCAACTCTAAAATAAAATCGGGAGAAATTGGGGGAAACTTTTCTCTTTGTTCGGGAGTGAGAGCCTCCCATCTTTCTTGTTTTATCCAAGTGACATCAGGAGAACGGTTAGCATCATTAGGGAGTTTGAAACCAGTTGAAGAGTCAAAGACTTTTCCTAGTTTTGTTTGTCGATTCCAAAAGACAAAATCGGCTGCTATTTCCACGTTGTAGTTTCCTGTTTCTCCTCCTGTTGGAGCCATAATAATAATTTCTCCCCTGGCATTACGTTCAAATTTTACATCGGGATTTTTTCTACACAGAAGATAAAATTGCTCGTCTGTCAGTTCAATAACAGGTTTAAGTTGAAGGGTAATAGTATTCATATTGCAGTTAAGACTTAATTTATAACTATATATATAGTAATCCTAAATCATTTATAAACAATTTTAAGGATTGTAGGGCAATGCCCACCAAAAGCTTCAGTGGTGGGCATTGCCCACCCTACGTGTAGTTTGTAAATCAAATAGGATTGCTATATATAGCAATCCTATCTTATTTGTGAAAAAATCTAAGTACTGTAGGTAGGGCAATGCTTACCAAAGGCTTTATGTGGTGGGTATTGCCCACCCTACATATATTTCAAAAATCAAATAGAAGTCCTATATATATTGTATTTTTACACAATTCCTAATTTCCTCTAGTTTGACAGCTTGTCTTTTGACAAGGCACCTTACTCTCCGTAAGTATACAAATGCTCTAGCAAAAGCAATTTTTCTTTATACATTTATGGTTGTACTTGTCAAGAGCATTAATCAATAAGTTGGTGTGGTGAGGCAGGATAATGAAATTGGGTGTTCTAGTTTTTCAAGCAATGCTGGCTAATCTAGTTTTAGCTTCCATTAGCGTTGCAGAAGATAATAAGTTATCTAACAAAAACGATCGCGTATATAAAACTTCTGATATTCCATCTTTAAACGAGATAGAACGACCATTTACTAGTGCAAAATTACTACTCACTCAAACACCAACAAATCCAGGCAAAACCCCTCAAACAACAGACGATCGCAATTCTCCTACAGAAGAATCACAACCTACAAATGACAATGATGATGCTGACATCATTATCGATGTGACGGGAAAAGAGGATAGTCTCCCTCAATCGACTCCAACATATGTCATTCCAAAAGAGGAGATTCAAAAACAAGGCGCGACAAGTGTTGCGGATGTTTTGAAAAAATTACCGGGGTTTGCTATTAATGATGCGGGATATGGTGCTGATATCCATACTGGCACGTACTACCGAGGTGCTTCCATCAATCAATCTGTCTTCTTAATTAATGGCAGACCTATTAATAATAATGTCAATACCTATCACGGAACGACCGATCTCAATAGCATCCCTGTTGAATCGATCGAACGAGTGGAATTATACAGTGGTGCAGCTTCAACTCTGTATGGTTCCTCAGCTTTTGGAGGCGTTGTTAATATCATTACCAAACAAGGCGATATTGTTCCTAGATTGAATGCAGCTGCCGAATTTGGTTCTTTGAATCTCAATAACCAACAATTTAGCTATGCAGCTTCGATTAATTCTTTAAGATACAATTTTAGTTTTGAAAGGTTGTTTTTGGATAATCGTTATCGCGTTCCTGTTGGTGCGGCAAATCGCGATAGTCAAGGATACTTGTTTAACGCTGATACATCAACGAGTACTTACTTTGGCAGTCTGGCTTTAGATGTTGATAAGAAGAACACTGTTAGTTTAGATGTGAATAAATTGAGCAGTCGTAGGGGATTGATTTATTTTGGATTTCCTTTACAACGCGATCGCCTAGACCACGACGGGTTAAACATTGGTTTATCTTGGAAAAGTCAACTGAGTAATGACAATAGCTCTATTTTGACAACCTCTATAGGCTACAACCAAGATTACTTCAACACTTACGGACCTAGCAGCCAGTTTTATCGTAATGGAACGTTAGACACTCAACTTCTTTCCGTTAGAGTCGATCATGATTGGCGGATAACAGCAAATAATAAGCTGCGTTGGGGCTTAGATTTCAAAAACACTTGGTTGACTGGAGATGTATTGAGTACAATTCCTAATCGCGTTGCTTTGAATGAAACTGAGAATCAAGATTTATTAAACGCGGCACTTTTTGCAGTTACGACTTGGAATATTAGCGATAATTTTCTATTAGATGTAGGGCTGAGACAAAGTTTTGACAGTGAATTTGGAAATTATCTTAATCCCAGCGTGGGCTTGAAATACGATATTAATTCAACATTTTCTTTTCGAGGAAGTTGGGCTGGAGGACAGCGCAATCCCGGACTAGACCAGTTGTACGTATATGATACAGTACACGGTTGGGATCCCAATCCCGATTTAGAACCAGAAACTGGTTCTTCTTGGACTGCGGGAGTCGATGTGAGATTGTCTGAGAATTTAACAGGACAATTTACGTATTTTGGGAGTAGTTTAGATAACCGATTGGGAGTTGTACAAGGAAGATGGGCAAATATTGGTTTAGTGGTTACCAATGGTTTAGAAACAGCACTGAAGTGGAAAGTCGGTTCTGGTTGGTCAACTTTTCTTAACTATACGTATACAGATGCACAAATTAAAACAGGACCGGAAAGAGGATTGCAATTAAATACGATCCCTTACTCTGTAGCGTCTTTTGGTCTTGGTTATGAAAGTAAAGGTTGGCAGGCAAATCTATATGCAACTTACTACAGTGGTGCGCGTCGAGCGTTATTTCAACGACAGGGGGATAAAATTACAGATTTTAGTCCGTCTTTCTTTAATTTAGATTTTAGTGCTCGCATCCCCATTACGAGAACTCTAGGATTAACTGTTTACTTGGAAAATTTATTTGATGAAAAATACGAGCGTATCAATCGTATTTATAGTCCAGGTTTTACCTTCCGTATGGGTTTGTCGTCTAATATTTAACTGGGGGTAAGGGACTGGGGACTGGGAAATTAACCCAATCCCCAATCCCTAATCGCCAATCCCTAGTTCCTATTCAAAAGTGACATCAATCGCTTGTGTTGTTGTAACCAAATTTTGCAAGCTTCTGTGGTCAGTTGTATATCATCAGCACTTAAGTGCTCATCTGGTGTTTCGGATGCTAAAATCTTAGCAACTCGTGCAGCATCAGAATAACTCACTCCGTGTTTGACAAGCTTGGTATGAAATAATCGTTCTTTCTCTTCAATAGATATAAATAACACTCCATGCATGAACTTTCCGGAAGAGCAAATGAGTAACGTTATATTTCGAGGTTACTAGATTAACCGCAAAGCTGACTACCTGCTTTAAGATACAAAAATATTTTACTCACTTACTACTTTCGGTGAATTACAATTTTTCTTATGAGAGCCAAAATCAACGACGGAGTTTTGTTTCTTCACCATGAAGACGTACCAGAGTATAAGAAGGGCGGATCTGTAGTCAGAAATAGCTATTTCTGGGCATTGCGTTCTATTGCTGGTAAAGCTTCGCGTTATAAAGATTGGGAATACGAGCCAGAGGTTTGGTTTGCACTAACGCGGATGCTGTTATCTTTTGCTGAATCCAGGTATTTAGGTTTGAGCGAAACTGTTCTGGAGTTTCCCGCATCTCAAGGAGAAATTCCGGAGGTATTACGTCCTATCGCCACTTGGGAATAGAGTTTGGATCGGTAGACTGCTTTTAGCGCTGATGTGGGTTGCGTCACGAGGTAGCGATCGCGCCGTGCAATTGTTGCCGATCTGAAATCAAGTACAAAATATTTTGATGTGCATACTCTTGCGAAAATCCTCTATCTTCTAATAGAGATGAAATCTTACTCAGTTCTTCCTCAACTCGCTGCTGACTCTGCAACTGAATTAATAGCTTATTATGAATTGGTTTAATAATCCGTTTAATTTGCTCCTGAGTTAATTCCTCATTTTCTGGGTTTTCTGTGATAAAACTATGAGTAAGAAAAAGCTCATAACCCTTGATTCTTTGATTTTCAATTATTTGAAGAATCTCATAAAAACTTTGTTCAACAAATAGGTTAGTGATATATTTGAGAATTACTAAATCTAATGTATGTACATCCGGCTCATCCTCTTCATTTTTATTTTTATCCACTAGTGAATGCTTTTCTATTAATGAATCTAAAGTATTAAAAAGGTCTGCCGGTGATACCACCGTTACTCCTTTAATAGTATCTCTTCTAAGTTGTATCAATGAAGCCGAGTTACGCCGGAGAGCTATCCAATAAATAATATTTATTTCTAATGGTGATAATTTTTGAAATTGCTCATCTAAGAAACTAGTAATAACATCATTAACAACGATTGATATTTCCGCAAAAAGCTGTACGGAAAATATATTTATTAAATTTAAGCCCATAATTTTTTCCAGACACTCTTTTGATAGCTGTGCTTCCAGGAGAAATTGCAACTAGTCCAGCATTTCCATAAATATCTGCTACATGAGATGTGACTGAACTACTGTAGTGGCCAATAACTCCTAAGATATCTTTATAGCCACTGAGACGTTGAGCAACTTTTTCTCCTTCTTCGGGTTTTTCCCAATCGTTAGTAATTAGAACTTGTAAAAGTTGTCCGTTGATACCGCCAGTACATGATAGTTGTTTATCAGTATTATTGAGTACTTCCACAATATTTTCAATACCGCAATTTAATTTACTCTGAACATGAGCAACTCCACGCAGCATTTCATCATCAATATGAGAAGATTTATCCGATCGAATTGGGATACTATAGCAATCCTATTTGAGTTACAAACATGGTACATAGTGTCTTACTTTAGGAAAATTAAATTTTTGATGATTGGTT
>NZ_BAACAP010000064.1:0-9857 GCF_045865695.1 Scytonema hankhaensis NUACC26 | reverse complement strand
CCTACCTAATGGTTAAACATAAAACCTCTGTATCATCAAAAGACTTTATCTCCCAATTTTCCAACATTGTTAGGAACTTAGTTCGTCCTCTTGGATTAGCCCGCTTAGGATTACCAAGCCCATTGCTTGGTACAGGTATGGCTTTTCCTTGGTCAGTCATCCGTTCGGTTAGCTTAGCTAACGATCGCCTTCTAGAAGACTTAAAACTGGGCTTAGATTTGACCATAGCAGGACACAAACCAGTGTACTGTCCAGAAGCAACAGTACTGGGGTATTTGCCAAAGCAACTACAAGCAGCGTCATGTCAAAGAACTAGGTGGGAACACGGTCATTTACAGATAATGGAAGCTTATGTTCCCGCCTTGTTTAAGGAAGCATTCTATCAAAGAAGATTTGATTTGTTGGTAAATGTCTTAGACTTGTGCATACCACCGCTTTCTCTGCTGGTTACGATCTGGTCATCTTTGATGGCAACTTGTGCGCTAAGTGCAGCTTTGGGAGCATCATGGATACCAGTTGCGATCGCGGCTACAGCAGGATTTTGTTTCCTAAGTGCAATTCTTATCGCTTGGGCTAGGTTCGCCAGAAAAGACTTACCTCTACAAGAACTCTTAACTGTTCCCTTTTACGTCCTCTGGAAAATTCCCATTTACATCAAATTTCTAGTAAAACCTCAAAAGGTGTGGGTTCGTACAGAACGGGATGTTGTCTGAAAACTAAACGCATATTACAGGAGATTTTACCTTGCAACCTATTGGAATTGCGATTATTGGACGTAATGAAGGAAACCGTCTGCGTCAGTGCCTACTATCAGTCATAGGAGAGGAAAAAACTGTAGTTTACGTTGATTCTGGCTCGACAGATGGTAGTGTGGCACTGGCTAATTCTCTTGGGGTTCATGTAGTGGAGCTAGATTTATCGGTTCCATTCACAGCCGCCCGTGCGAGAAATGCAGGTTTTGAATATCTCTTGCAAGTGAACCCACAGGTGGAGTTTGTTCAGTTTGTAGATGGAGATTGTCGAGTTGTAGAGGGATGGTTAGAACGTGCAGTGAGTGAATTAGTAGCTCGACCAGATGTTGCGGTGGTATGTGGTCGGCGTCGGGAAGAATTTCCTACCAACTCTATATATAATCTCCTTTGTGATATTGAGTGGGCAACTCCCGTAGGTGAAACCAAAGAATGTGGTGGTGACTCCATGGTGAGAGTAACTGCATTAAAAAAGGTAGGAGGGTTTAATCCAACAATGATTGCTGGAGAAGAACCAGAATTGTGTGTGCGGCTGCGTCAGCAGGGTGGAATAATTTTACGTGTTGACGCACAGATGACATTACACGATGCCCAAATTATCCGTTTTAGCCAGTGGTGGAAACGCTCAACTCGTAACGGTCATGCATATGCGGAGGGGTCTTGGTTACATGGTCGCAGTCCCGAACGTCATTGGGTGAGAGAAAGTTTGAGAAACTGGTTGTGGGCTTTGTTGTTACCTGTATTGGCAATTATTGGTCTATCACCAACCAAAGGGCTAAGCATACTCTTGCTGTTAATGGCTTACACCTGGGTAGCTTATCGAGTGTACCAACTTGTACTGCGTAAAGGTTTTCAGCAAAAGGATGCTATTATTTATGCCTTATTTTGTGTATTAGAAAATTACCCAAAATTACTAGGTCAAATCCGATTTCACGTTCACAGATTATTGAAACGGCAACGCACCCTTGTGGAATATAAAAGTATACCTTCAGCTAGTTGAGATAATTTTTTAGTGTAATTACTTAATAGTATGGTATAAAAATTGATAACAAAGGAGTTTAACTATTAATGGAAACAAAATTTAGAGCGGCAGTCATTGGTACGGGAGCAATCTCTAAAGAACATCTCAGTTTTCTTGCTAAATCAGAACACGCCCATTTGGCTAGTGTTTGCGATCTTTCAAAAGCTGCTGCTAGCTATGCAGCACGACGATATGGTGCCGACTCGACCTATACTGACTACCAGCAAATGCTAAGGGAAGTGAAGCCTGATGTTGTGCATATTCTGACTCCACCTCATACCCACAAGCAAATTGCTCGAGATTGCCTGCAAGCTGGTGTACACGTGTTTTGTGAAAAGCCCATTACACCAACATACGATGAATTTAAAGAACTTTGGACCCTCGCCCAGTCTTGCGCTCGCTGGCTGATTGAAAACCAGAATTACTGCTTTAACGAACAAATCCTTGCTATCAAAGACATAGTAGCAGAGGGTAGTATTGGGGAGATTCAGGAAATTGAAGTTCGGCTCGCCCTCGACATTCGCAGTGGTGGACCATTTGCAGACGAAAACTTGCCCAATCCCATTCATAAACTTCCAGCAGGAGCAGTTCATGATTTTATCACACACTTGTGTTCTTTAGTTGTGCGTTTTCTACCGGATTTCGATCGCGTCAGTGCTGCTTGGAGCAATCATGGTGGTGGAGATTTATTCAAGTACGACGATCTAGATGCGATCGTCATTGCAGGCTCAAAACATGCGCGAATTCGATTCAGTTGTCATGCTCTTCCTCAATGCTTTTACGTGACAGTACGAGGCGCAAAGGGTTATGTAGAAACGGATTTGTTTCAGCCCTACCTGCGTTATGTTAAACCCCGTGGTGGAAAACTTATTTCTCCCCTGATTAATCATTTTGTCAACGGGTGGGAGTTAATGAATGCATCATTTCGGAATTTTCGTCGCAAAATTATGCAAAAAACGCCCTACGAAGGTGTTCATCGGCTTTTGGATAAAACCTATAAAGCCTTAACTGATGGCAATGAGCCACCAATTAGTTTTGAGGATATGGAACGTACAAATCGATTAGTTAACGCCCTACTTATGGAGGTGAATCGAGTATGAAATTACTAATAACCGGAGCATCTGGTTTTCTCGGACAATATGTGGTTGCTGAAGCCCTACGACGGGGACATCAGGTGCGTGCAGTCGTAAGACCAACTAGTAATGAAAAGCGTTTAGCTTGGCACAATCATCCAGAAGTAAAACTAGTTCGTATCGATTTACGACGCAAAGATGGTATTGTTGATGCAGTGCGGGGCGTGGATGCAGTCATCCATTTGGCAGCCGTTAAGGATGGTGAATTTTACTCGCGATTTGCGGGTACAGTTATTGCCACCGAAAACCTACTTGAGGCGATGGTTGCAGCTCGAGTGCTGCGGCTCATTGATATTAGTAGCTTTTCAGTTTACGACTATTCATTTGGCAGAACAATCGCTGAAGATACGCCCCTCGAGCGCTACCCCCTTCAACGGGATGAATACGCCCAAGTCAAACTGCTTCAAGAAGAACTTGTCCGAGAATTTGAGCAAGATTACAAGACTCAGGGAGTGCAAGTCACATACATTCGTCCTGGAATGATTTATGGGCGAGATAACCTCTGGAACACCATTCTTGGGGCAAAATTGACCGACAATCTCTGGTTAAAAGTTGGCGGTCATGCACAAATGCCCTTGACGTATGTCGAAAATTGTGCAGATGCTATTTTGAGTGCTGCTGAGCGTGATGAAGCGATCGCTCAAACGATAAATATCGTTGATGACAACTTGCCTACTCAAAATGTCTATGCCCAGAAACTAGCTAAACATCTGGACAATCTACCCCGCACAATTCCTGTGAGTTTGTCAATATTGTACTTGTTTGCCTGGATATTCTGGATTTACAATAAACTAGCGCTTAAAGGACAAGCAAGGCTACCTGGTATATTTATCCCCAGAGTTTTGGATGCAAGGTTTAAGCCATTCCGCTACAGTAACACCCGTGCAAAAAAAGTTTTGAACTGGACTCCTCAGTATAGCCTCGACACTGCACTCGAACGTAGCTGCAGCAATGTTGAATTACTGGAAGTGCCTGCTCCTGCACCTGCGTTACAACCATTAGGAGGTTAACACAATGCGGATTGCTTACCTAACGGGTGAATATCCCAGAGCAACGGATACCTTTATCCAACGTGAAGTCTTTGGTCTTAGGGAACTCGGCGTCGAGGTACATACCTTTTCTGTTCGCCGTCCAGGAAACGAACATATGGTTGGACCAGAACAGCAAAGCGAAGGCGATCGCACCTTCTACATCCTTCCTGTAAATCTAATTTATTTACTGCTGTCACATCTTGCTCTATTTTTCGGCTCTCCAGTCAGATACTTACAAGCGCTAAAACTAGCATGGTCTACAAGCCAGCCCGGATGGCGCGGAATTATCTACCAATTATTCTACTTTGTAGAAGCAGGGATTCTAGCTCATCAAATTAAGACCAAACAGATCGAACACTTACACAACCACATAGTCAGTTCCAGTGGAACCGTAGCAATGCTAGCAGCTGAGTTGGGTGGTTTTACCTTCAGTTTCACTCTCCACGGTCCATATATTTTCTTTGAACCTCATCGTTGGCGACTTGATGAAAAAATTAAGCGAGCATTATTTGTGTGTTGTATCAGCCACTATGCTCGCAGTCAAGGAATGGTATTTGCCCCAATCGACAAGTGGAATCGGATGCACATCATTCACTGTGGTATCGACCCAGCCCTTTTTAATGTTGTGAATCATAACGAGTTAGGAAAACGCTTGCTTTTTGTAGGACGGCTAGCGGCTGCGAAAGGATTGCCAATCTTGCTTGAAAGTCTTGCAACTTTAAAGCAAGCGCATCCAGACATTCTATTAACAGTTGTCGGTGACAGTCCCGATCGCCAAAAGTTGGAACAAATGACTACTGATTTGGGATTGAGTAAAAATGTAGATTTCGTTGGTTATCAATCCCAAGCTGAGGTTCGCAAACATCTACAGCAAACAGATGTTTTTGTGATGTCTAGCTTTGCTGAAGGCATACCGGTAGTGCTGATGGAAGCTATGGCGGCTGGTGTACCTGTGGTAGCTACCCGAATTGCCGGAGTCAGTGAGTTGGTGGAGGATGGTGTTAGCGGGTATCTGGTTCCACCTGGAGACGTTGTTTCTTTAACAGAAGGCGTTGAAAAAATACTCATCGATCGCGAACTACGAGGTGCATTTAGCACAGCAGGTCGAGCCAAAGTGGAGAAAGATTTTAACATAACCTATGAAGTAAAACGATTGCATCGCCTTATATATAGTGCTTTGCAAGGAGAGGTTGAACCTATTCGTCCCCAATATTTAGAAGAACAAAATTCTTTGATGGAACATAAGACGTTAGTAGTTAGTAGATAGTCAGCAAACCAACAACTAACAATTAACACCTTAAGTAATTGAACTTAATTATCATTTGCTTTGCCCTATGCCCCAAGCCCAACCCAATGAAAGTGTATTTATTTTAGTCCAATTACTTATCTCTTAAAAAAACATGACATCTTTGAAAAAGCGTGCCATTCGTGGTGCGATTTGGACAACTTTGGGTTTTGGATGTATTCAAGTCTTAAGGTTGGGTAATAACTTAATTTTGACCCGCCTACTGCAACCAGAATATTTTGGGATCATGGCGTTGATCGTCACCCTCAGAGTTGGTCTGGAACTATTTTCAGACATTGGTATTTCCCAAAATATAGTTAATAGTAAAAGAGGTGACGACCCCGATTTTTTGAATACTGCGTGGACTTTACAAATCATTCGTGGTATCGTTATCTGGATTTTTGGCTTACTAATTAGCTTTCCATTCGCAAAGTTTTACAATGACCAACGCTTTTTGGGACTAATTCCTATTGTTGTCCTGTTCTCGGTTCTTGAAGGGTTTAGCTCTACTAGCGTGCATACTCTTCATCGGCGGATGGAACTGGGTAAACTTTCTTTATATGAATTTGTATTGCAAGCAAGTTTTCTTTCTACCCTAATTGTTTTAGTTTGGTTCTATCCAAATATTTGGGCTTTAGCAATTGGAACGTTAATCGGAGGATTATACAAGCTCATTAGCAGCTATCGGTTAATACCAAATTATTCTAACCGATTCGCGTGGGATCGAGATGCTGTCAAAGAGATTTTGTCCTTTGGTCGGTGGATGTTTATTGCTTCGGCACTCATGTTTGCTGCGGAACAAGCCGATCGCTTAGTTTTGGGTAAACTGCTGTCTTTTAAAATGCTAGGTGTTTACACGGTTGCCTATACCCTAGCAAGTATCCCCCGAGAAGTTATCAAACAACTTAGCTACAAAGTTATTTTTCCTGCAATTTCTCAACAAGCTGACTTACCAAGAGCGAGTTTGCGAGCAAAAATAATTCGCCAACGACAAATTCTGCTGGTAGGGTTTGCGGTTATACTAGCTGCACTCGTTACCATTGGCGATTTAATTATAAATGTACTCTACGATCGAAGATATACCGAAGCTACCTGGATGATGCCGATTTTATGTTGTGGCATTTGGTTTTCACTGCTATTTTATACGATTAACCCCGCTCTGTTAGCAATCAGTAAGCCCCTCTACTCCGCCCAAAGTAATTTCGCTCGCTTTGCAATCATTACTTTGTGTGTACCTCTGGCATATTACCGTTTCGGGATACTAGGGGCGATCGTAGTTATCTCTCTCAGTGATTTTCCCTTATATATAGTTAACCTTTACGGACTCTGGCGAGAAAAGCTCTCTTGCTTTATTCAGGATGTCCAAACGACAGCTTTGTTTATCGGAGTGCTGGCTTTATTTCTGCTCGTTCGGAATTCTTTAGGGTTGGGACTACCAATTCAAGCGCTCTTTTAGCAATAGATATCTGGTGAAAAAGGTGTAAGGGCGAACAGCCGTTCGCCCCTACTAAAGCTTTCGGGTAATGCATAATTAATTTCTGGAGATGTCTAATATGTAAGGGAAAAACTCAAATAGGAAAACACTGTATTGAGCGCGGGTTTCCCGATTTAGTTAAGTGTTCTATAGGTTTTTCCAAGCTTCATCTCCTCTTTATCAAGCCAATATTCATTCAGCGCGGATTCACTGATTTTCTTAAAATCTTGTAGGAGAGTATCATCCAAATTATCTAGCAGCATATGATTTCTATTATTTTTATGATGCAATTTTTCTTGCTGTCGAACATTTTCTTCTAATAGTTTAAAAGCCCCACTAATCACCTCAGAAGTATTGGTCTATTTACCTTTTTCAATTTGAATTTTTATGAATTCCTCCTATTCTAGATTTAGAGAAATATTCATTGGCTAGTACCTTTGCTTTTTTCTGCATTTTACTATATTGATGGAGTAAGGAGAGAATTTTGAGTTGATTTGCACAGGATGTAATTACTCTTCATTATGTTTATGTTTGCGATGACGAAGACGTAAGGTGATTACAGCAACTACCGATTAAGCCGTTTGAAATGTTCCTCACCCCAGTTGCAGAGTGCGCTTAAAACAGGTTCGAGACTTCTACCATAATCAGTGAAGGAATACTCAACTTTAGGAGGCACATCGGAATAAACGTTCCGATTCACAATCGCATCTTTTTCCAGTTCGCGAAGTTGTTGTATTAGCATTTTCTCAGTGATTTCAGGCATCGATCGCTTGAGTTCACTGAAACGTCTTGCTCGATCTTTCAAGTGCCACAAAATTAAAATCTTCCACTTCCCGCCCAAAACTTTGAGCGTGGTTTGCACAAACACGGTGCCTTTCGTCTGTTCTGACATCTGTGCCTCCTTAAGGACTCATAGGTACTTACAAAAAAGTAAGTACTTCCAAAAAAGTCACTATTCTGTTTATCTTAGGAATTGTTTAATAATCATCTGCTATTGGGTAGCAAATGCTATGTCACCTTTGCAAGGAAAAGTCGCTATTGTCACGGGTTCATCACGCGGGATTGGAAGAGCCATCGCCGAACGTTTAGGACGCGATGGAGCAAAAGTAGTCGTCACCTACACCGGACATCAGGATAAGGCGGAGGAAGTTGTCTCAGCAATCGAGGCAAGTGGTTCAGAGGCAATTGCTGTACAAGTCAACGTCAGAGAAATTGAAGACGTTCGCAGCCTCTTTCGGAAAACACTAAATCGTTTCGGTAAGTTAGACATACTGGTAAACAATGCTGCCGGAACAAATATTTTCCAACCCACTGCTGAGATGACCGAAGAAGAATACAATAGTATGTTTGATATCACCAGAGGCGTTTACTTTGCTCTGCAAGAAGCAGCAAAGCATATGGCAGATGGCGGTCGGATTATCAGTATTTCTACTAGTGGTACGGTAATGGCGATTCCAGCAGGAGGTGCCTACGCGGGTAGTAAAGCAGCGATCGAGCAATTTAGTGCAGGACTAGCAAAAGAACTGGGTGTACGTGGAATTACTGTAAATACTGTATCTCCGGGAGTCACAGACACCGACGGTTTGGTCTTAGAGCAAGCACAGGTCGAGCAGTTGATTGCACAAACACCACTCGGGCGGCTTGGACAGGCTGCTGATATTGCTGATGCCGTTGCTATGCTGGTTTCAGAGGACGCACGCTGGATAACGGGACAGCATATTCTGGCAAATGGTGGTATTGTTTGAAGGTTTGGAATGGAACATCAGATAGAGTATGTAAGCTAACATCTGTAAAGAGAGTATTGATAACGTTTTGCAGGTGAACCAAATTGGCAATCACATCGGCATAGATGCTGGTATTGCCTGCGATCGTGGGCAAGCAAGTCAGCCAATACTCCTCAAAGAAAATTTGGTAAAGTTGGGCGATCGCTTGCTTTAAACTGACTCGCGCCTCTAGTGACAGAATAGACTCTCCCAACCTGCCCCACTCTGCAGTCTGGTGAAGTCAGTTAACCGAATTACTTCGATTTCCTACGAATTGCTCCGTTTTGCGGACTTCTCGCTATAGGCAGTCTCAGTAGGTCGTAGCGGCTCGCTACAGCTTGCCAATATCTGATAGTCGCCCCGAAACTGAGTCAGTATGGACTCTTCTGGAGGGATCTGCTCTAAATAGGTTTGGCACAACTTTTCCATGAATCTTAGATTACCAGATTTTGCCTCCCTTGTTTACCTTCGCGAAGCGGCTCGGAACGAGCATCGCATGAACACCCCCCCTGAACGGTTACTACTTTTCTTACCTTTTTTACTTTTAAAAAAATTAATAAAATAAAAACAGATACTTATAACAATAATTTGTTAAAAAATAATAATAACTAAGTTAAATATAGTTGATTTCTAGAGCTTCAAATGCTATAAGATTAATTACAGAATTAAAACTTACTAAAAACTTAATAACACTGTAATATCAAGTCAGGTTAAAGACTTATCATAAAGACCGCAGGGTGCAGGGTGCAGGGGGAAAGATGATTTCAGGCTTTTGCACAGAGATCATTTTTTATAATTAATCAACCGGATTTGATATAACATGAACGCAGAAACCTAATAAGTCCAAGAAAAATATTGGAGGCAGGTTCTGTCAGCCCTTTTAGAGAATTCTCTATTCTACGGCAGCTAGAGAGCCAACTTATGACTCTTTTTAAGATGTAAGCGACAAATTCTTTAAGCAGTTACAGGATAAGAGTTTTTAGACTATATTTAGCTAAATTGCTTATCTAACGTCATTAAATAGCTAATGATTGAGACGCCAAGTTGGGCTTTGATGGTCTTTTCGATCTCAGTCCCCTTAACGTAACCTTCTTGTTATTTATACTGTGTCTACCAATATCAGGAGGTCAATTTGTATAGAAGGTGTGACCGAAACAGAAAACGTTCAAAACGACGGGCTATATACTGTCCAATTCATGGAGACTATCTTCATAGTGTGAGTCGAAAGCATTCATTGTTTGCTAGCCACACAGTATTACTCCAGAAACAAGAAGTCAGCCAACAGAATGCCCAAATAATGCTAATGCCTGAGACTAGAATTTCCTTAAAGGATGAATGGTTAGAAGCATTTTGGTGCGACCGGTGTCAGGAAACGAAATGGTATCACATTCAAAAGCAGGA
>NZ_BAACAP010000063.1:0-9665 GCF_045865695.1 Scytonema hankhaensis NUACC26 | reverse complement strand
CCAACCAATGGTACTGGATGGCTGGTTGCTACGCACAATGGGGTAAGTACGAGCCAGCCATTGAATGCGAGAATCAAAACTTAGCCTTGCGTCAGCAATTGGATGACCAAATAGGTAAGGAAAATCTAGCTTATGATTACACAACTCTCGGTTTACTCTACTCAGAACGCCTGCGCCTTCGACCCAGTAACGACTCATCAAGACAGGAACAAATAAATCAGTTCGAGCAACACTACCTTACTGGCTTAACTTATCTTACCGAACTAGGACAAACAGCTGATAGAGCGGATGAAGCTCTCGATATGGCTCGTGGTTACCTGGAAGTGGAAGCTCTGGAAAATCTCGATCGCGCCCAAGAAATTGCCCAAGAATGCCTGCAAATCTTTGATGAATACAACCGTTACAAACAAAAAGCTGTAGCACTAAAGTTGTTAGGCGAAATTTACCTAAAACGAAGCCAGCAAAACTACCCAAATACATGGGCGATCTCTATCCAATTTTTGTCTGAAAGTCTGCAAATCTACCAAGAGTTAGATTTACATGACAAAGCAGGAGAAGTACAGCAGTTAATGCCTTCTTAAACCTGCGTAGGTAGGTTTTGCTTGTATAGCTATAATTTCATGAGACTGTACTCAATACAGGAGGCGGAGCCTCCACGAAGGCATTCCCAGGCGAAGCCTGGGAACGAGGTGAAGACAGCCACCGGATCGAGGTTGAAACTACGATTCGCAAATATTTTCAGCACGCGCTAGTCTAAAAGAAACTCAATAAATTTATACAGTAAGCAAGTATTTATAGCTTGACAAAAATAGTAGATTCTGCATAACTCTCTAAAGCTAGTAAAAATATGAACCAGGTAGATTACCTCCGGATTAGTTTAATAGACAGATGTAATTTTCGCTGCCAGTATTGTATGCCAGAGGGGTCGGAACTTGACTATATCCTCAAACAGCAGTTGCTGACAGATAAGGAATTACTGACTCTTATTAAAGAAGTTTTTATCCCCGTAGGATTTAATCGGTTTCGCTTAACAGGAGGGGAACCATTACTCCGTCCCCGCGTTGTGGATTTGGTTAGTGCGATCGCATCCCTCCCCCAAACCCAAGATCTTTCGATGACGACAAATGGCTTTTTGCTAGCTCCTATGGCACAAAGTCTTTACAATGCTGGCTTGCGCCGAATCAATATCAGTTTGGATTCCCTCGACCCAGCTACCTTTGACTCTATCATCGGGAATCGCGGACGGGGAAAATGGCAGCAGGTTTGGGATGGTATTCAAGCTGCTTATCGTGTAGGATTCGATCCCCTGAAATTAAATGTTGTGGCCATCCCCGATGTGAACGATCGCGAACTCTTGGATCTTGCCGCACTTACCATTGACAAACACTGGCACATCCGGTTCATAGAATTTATGCCTATTGGGAATTCAGAATTATTTGGGAATCGCGGTTGGATACCTTCTGAAGAGATTCGGCAACGCATTCGCGAACGATGGGGCTTGATAAATTCTCAAATTCGTGGTAATGGACCTGCTGATGTCTTTCAAATTCCGGGAGCAAAAGGGACGCTAGGGTTTATCAGCCAAATGTCGGAATGTTTTTGCGATCGCTGTAATCGAATGCGGCTTTCAGCTGATGGCTGGTTGCGTCCTTGCTTATTAAATGAAATCGGTCAACTTGACTTAAAAACGGCACTTCGCGAAGGAGTCAGTACAGCCGAGTTGCAAAATCGAGTCAGACACTTACTTGCTTTCAAGCCAGAAATCAACTTCAAACAGCGTTATTCAGGCACTGAAACTGGCAACTACACCCGCACTATGTCGCAAATAGGTGGCTAATTCTTTGTCACCGGTCACCGGTCACCATTCACTGGTCACCGGTCACTGGTCACTGGTCACTGGTCAATTAAGCTTGACGCGAGTAGTATTCCACCACAAGTAGTTCGTTAACTTGTAGCGCCACCCACTCACGCTCAATGACGCTGTTGACTTTACCAACCAACTTATTTTTGTCAAATTCCAAATGGCTGGGAAGGTTTGCTAAACCAGGGTATTGTAAGTTAGTTGTCACCAACTCTTTAGATCTTTCCCTGTCTCTCACCGAAATAACTTCTCCCGGACGGCACTGGTAACTGGGGATGTTAACCACGCGGCCATTAATTGTAACATGACCGTGGTTAACCAGCTGACGCGCTGCGGGAATTGTGGGAGCCATTCCCAAGCGGAAAACGGTGTTATCTAACCGCATCTCTAACAATTGCAGCAAAACTTGTCCGGTAGAACCGGTAACGCGCCTTGCTTTACGCACGTAACGCAGCAATTGCTTTTCCGTCAAACCATAGTTCATGCGGAGCTTTTGCTTTTCTTCTAACCGCACAGCATATTCAGAACGCTTTTTGCGGTTTTGACCGTGCTGTCCTGGTGGATAAGCACGTCTAGCACTTTTACGAGTTAATCCTGGCAAATCGCCTAAACGGCGTACAATCCTAAGACGAGGCCCTCTATATCGGGACATGAGTATCCTTGTTTCAATCCTGCTTAATATTACCCAAAGATATGATTATAGCCCTAAAAAGTCAAAACAATAAAGGATAAATGATAAATTTTTATGAAAAGTTTGTAAATCACACAAACTTAATTTTTTCAATCACTGCTCTTCTCAATTCATAATTCATAATTCATAATTCATAATTCTTTCTTGAGGTAGCATAGCGGTGGTGTTTGGAGAACGGAAATGCTAAAGAGAAAAAAACAAGCAATGAGACTGACAGTACCAGCGCTGACTATAGTTGGATGGCTGGCAATGATATCGCAAGGTATGGCTCTATCCCTGGGATCTAACTCTGCCCTAACTAATGCGCGAGATTTTCGGGGTTGTGCAGCGCGACTCCTGGGCGTGGGTATAGCGGCGGAAACAGTATCGCAAGCCTGTGCAGAAGCGCTAAGCCCTAGAGATTTAGGGAATTGCGTGTATAAAATTAAGCAAGAAACGCAAATCGAAGCCGCAACTGCACTACCAACTTGTAGACAAGCAAGGCGTCCTGAAGATTTAGCTACCTGTGTAGTTGGTATTAGTCGATACTCTCGTGAGGCGGTCGATCCAACAGTTTTAAGTTACTGCGGTCGCAGCTTGTTACCCGTGCGTTTTGCACAGTGTGTAGTAGGTTTGCGTACAGAAATTGACTTTTCAGCCATTCAAGCTTATGACCGCTGTATTGATGCTAGCGATCGCACAACTGGCTACTTACCTACTTTTATTCCGTCAACCTCTCAACCGGCGGAATTCAGACCGAATTATGAGTCTACTCCACTTCCACCAGGGGCTACCCCAACTCCTTCTCAGCCGCCCACCGTTCCACCAGCAACGGCTCCCGGTCCTTTAACTCCGGGTCAGTAAGATATTATTCAGTTATCAGTTATTCAGTTTTCACTGCCGACTGATAACTGTCTTACCATTCGGTTTGGCAATTCTTTCTTAGGAAAAACACTAAGACTGAATTGCGGTGACTGTTCGCCGATAACTGATTAGTCCTCTTTTTTTCCAAACACCATCTGTAAAATCATGGGGACACCACCATCTTGGTGATATTTATCTGCCCATGCGCGAATAACTTCATCCAACTCTTCCATTGCTTGTTCGTATTTCTCTGGAGGAATGTCCAGTTCTTCCAAAACCCGCATTGTGTTTGGTCGCCGTTCTGCCCAATCTCTCATCATCCGGAAGAATCGAGCTGTATCTTCCACCATGATGTATGTACGCTCTTGCTCGTCGGCGGGAGCGTAAAATGGACGGGTGAGCGCGTAGAAAGGCATTCCCCACGGAGAATCAATACGAGTTACGGTACCGGAGTAAAGCAAGCGGCGTTTGATATGCTCTGCTAGGGCTTCGCTCAATTCCATGCGATGCTCTTCTGGCAAATCTTCTTGCGATCGCTTGTGTAAAAATTCGATTAATTCCAAAAACTCGAATGAGGTAATCAACTGAGCATCAGGAAGGTTAGACGGCAGTTTTTGCTCGATTTGCTTCTTCTCTTCTGATGTCAAGCTGGTTCCTGGAATGCGGGATCTTCCCGGACGCCAGGGGTACTTTTCCATCCACACGTAGGGTAACTGAATGAGATAGCGCGGTTCCTGAGAACCTAGCATCTTGAGGAGTTTGCCCTCAGTCAGCGCTTGTCTGACTTCTTCAACAATAATTTTTACTCGTTTTGGCTCTAAGTGGTGTAAATGCCCTGTCATCCGCAGGTTTTGTCCCTGCTCTAGATAGGTCATGTAAATCGCACACTTAGCTGCCGTAGCGGCTGCGTCTAAAAATGCCCCATGCCTGTGCCCGCTTGTCCTCATGGCACTAAAGGCTAGATATAGCATGATCTGATCCATTGCACTGGGGCCAAGACGTTTGATCAGATCTACGTCGTTACTCATATTACAAACAGTTGAATAGCACGTTTACGAGTTTTCAGTCAACGAAAAAAGTAGCAGTAGCATACACCCGACTGATGGCGTTGGCATTACCTCAGTTCATCTATTATGCGTTAAGTGTGTGTAATGTTGGTAGTCATGGGTTAGAATTTTATTCCGTAACTCCAAGTATTGAATCAGAGCAAGGACTCTGAATCATATTGTTTCGCGCCACAGTATTGCAAGCATCAGCCTATACGAGGAGCGACTACCTATATTTCCACCGATTGCAGTGTTTATCAGGAAACTTGTACCAATTGGTTTGGTGTATTCCCTTACAATTAGGCAGAAATCACTCTTAGGAGTGAAAACATCAATGAACTCAAGGCTCGATTCGTATCGTTGCCTTTTGCCCCCTGCTATCTGCCTTTTCACACTATTTCAGCACAAAAGCTAAGATTTCAAGGAAGTATTCTCCCTTGAGTGCGGTTAGTTGCATCGGCCAAAACGAGTTGTCAGGCTAATGGATATTACTTTTTCCGAAGGAAAATTTATGATGAGAAATCGCGAATACCAGATAGTACTGGAATGACTTGAGGTGATTCAAAATGAGTCAATTCCCCTTCGCGTTAAGACATTGTTAAGAGTTGGCTTTACATATTTTTAGTTACCATCTTTAAAAAGGGAGTAGGGAGTAGGGACTCTTGAGTGGGAAGTGGAAAATACTCCTCTTTTACTATCGCACAACACGACACTCCAGAAACCACCTTGCTCAAAACTTTTGTTGATGTTTTGGCAATGCGGGAAACTTCCTTCCAAAAAGAGCGCAGAACTCCAATTAGGGTTATTTCCAAAGTTCAAAGTTCCTTCCTTAAGATCTACAATTTTTGATAATTCTACCAATAGCTACTAGTTAGATATGTTAGAGAAGATACAAAACAACAATTTATAAGTATCATTAAAATAATTTCAACAGATTACAATTATCTTTATACTCTTTTCAAAAAATATTATATTTCGTATTGCATAAATGTTACTTACACCCCTATGCTACCTCATTTCTAAATTAAGAGACATAAAAATTAAAAAACGCTTGAAATGATTACGTAGTATGATTTACAAGTTTTATTACCTTGGGAAAACTGAGTAAAAAAAAGGAGGGGTGTGGGGTTTGACCCCGCGTTCATTTGCGAACAATATTTCTCAGCGTCAGACATTTTTATGACTTTAAGTAAGGCTCAGTCGCGTCTTTTAGTTTCTTAAATTAATTAGGTCATTTCGTAGGTTTGATAAGATTTCTGACCTTTTCAAGACAAAGAGCGATAGTTCCGCAAGTCACGAATAACACGCCTAAAACTTGCTCAATTCCCAAAGTCTCTTGAATGATAAATCCAGCTAAAATTACGGTTAAAACTGGTACAATCGCACTAATGATGGCGGAGCGTGACGCACCAACTTTACGAACGCCAAAGTTATTGAACAAGTAACTACCAAGGGTTAGCACGCCCAAGAGAAAAGCACTTAACACCAGTTCTAGGAGGATAGTAGGGTTAATTTGAAGATTCCAATCAGCGGGTAAAGGTAACAATAAACCAACGAGCGACAGCACCATCATTGTGGCGAAGTTGATGAGTGTAAATGTCACTGGATGAACTTTAGTAGCAGATATACGCGAAAGGACGATATAGAAAGCAAAAGAAATTCCGGATGCGATCGCCGCAACGCTTCCCAATGGAGTATTTCCTACAGTACTGACAGCACCCGCCAGTACCAGTAATTCCCCTAAACCAATAGACGCAAAAGCACCAGTACTGAACAAAGTCAAGCGATCTCGGAACAACACCCAGGAAAATAACCCACTTAAAACGGGATACACAAAGAAAAGTGCGATCGCCATTCCAGTGGGGATTTGACCTATTGCAAGATAGATGAGTAATTGCGATAAAAACAAAAAGCACCCACTCACAAGCGACAAAATTAAAGATCGCTTTGCAGTGGGATGATTTGAATTTTTGCCAAATGAGTCAAACAAGAATTGCATATCATGCCAAACTCGTGGATGCAAAATAGGTGCCAAAAGCATCATAAGTGGAACAACCACAAGCATCCGCAACATTAAAAGCAACAAAGAATTTCCCAAATTTGGATATAAGAGACTTTGTACCTCAAAAACACCAAAAATTTGGGAACCAGGGTTAAAAATGACCTTGATGGCGACGTTGTATAGCGACGACGCAACCGTTGACAATACAACCAGCACTATACCAATTGCAGACAAAGATGAAATGCCAATTTGCCGAAATAAAGATTCCCTTGGTGTTGTCGATGCGTCTGGTACTGGTTCTGTTACAGTTGGAGGCGGTGCAGGCTCTACTGGCTCTGGTTCTGAAGACGTTACCGCTTCGCTTGTGAGGTTCTCATTAAAGGTTACAGATGCTGGAAACACAGTTTCCTGTGGTGGATTCACATCTAACTGCAACTTTGTAGGAGTTTCGATATAAGTTTGCGGTTGTGGAAGAATTGTTTCATCACCAGAACCAGCAGTTTCTTGAAGTACAGGTACAGTATTGCCAGATGTTGTTTGTAATTCTTGATGAAGACGATCCACCAACTCTGCTAAAATTGCTTCTCCCTGTTTCTGTTGACCTTGCATCCGGGCTAACTGCTGCGAAAGACTGCTTTGATAGTTTTTTAGATCTTGTTGAAGTGAATTGAATGTGGTAATCAGTGCATTATCCAAAGAGTTAAGAAGTTTAAAAGTATTTGGATTATTTTGCTCTGTTGTGCTTGGAATTGGTGTTGCAGTGGGTTCTTGACCGATTGCTGTTTGGGAAGCATTCTGCACCGCTTGATTTGTCAGCGTTTCCAAAGAGGATTGGAGTTGCAGAGATATATGGCTAGCTAAAACCTGAGATAGTTGACGAATCAATGCTTGCTGCTGAGAAATTTGCTGCTCTTGCTGTAGCTGTCCTTTCTCTTCTTGTAAATCTTGAATATCTTTGGTCAATCGCTCTTTATCGGCTTGCAACCGCTTCACATCCTCCTGTAGTGACTTGAGAACACCACGTTGAATGATTTGTAACTCCTCAGTAATTGCTCTCATAGCAGATTCTGCAGAGCCATATAGGTCGCCTTTTCCTCGCAAGTTATCTGGTCTTCTCTCAAATCGCCCCATTATGCTTTATCCTTTAATTCGTTTTCTAAAAATGCTTTTGGTGATTGGCGATTGGGGAACTCGGGGCCCCCTCTGGGGATAAGGGGCAATGGCGATTGGCGATTGGGTATTGGCGATTGGTGATTGAGTTGAGTATGTCTTTTTTAATCCCCAGTCCCCAGTCCCTAGTCCCTAGTCCCCAGTCCCCAGTCCCCAGTCCCCAGTCCCTAGTCCCCAGTCACCCAAGTGATAATGCCGAATAAAATAGCACAAATGCCTGCACTTAGGGGAACTGTGATGAGCCATGCTGCAGCAATCCCTTGGAGTGTTTTAAATTGAACCGACTTGGCATCTTTTACCAATCCAACGCCAACAACGCCACCGACGAGAGCATGAGAAGTGGAAACGGGTAACCCAATTCGGGACGCCAGTAAAATGGTGGTAGCAGTTGCTAGTTCAGCACAAAATCCACTACTGGGTTGCAAAGCAATGATACTTTCGCCTATGGTAGCAATCACTTTTTTACCCCAAACAGCTAAACCACCTACAATACCAACACCACCAATAACTAAAATCCATAGAGGAATATCAATACCATTTAGGGGTACTGTACCAGTTCGATTGATATAGACAATTGCTGCTAAAGGTGCTATGGCGTTACCGACATCATTAGAGCCATGAGCAAATGCTACAAAACAAGCACTTAAAAGTTGAAATCTTGCGAACAATTTTTCAACGGTATTTTGAAATTGAAGATTATTAGTTTGCTCCTTTTTCGTGTCTTCTAACTGTCGCCAACTATAGAACGTGAGACCGACGGCTGCTAATGCACCACTGGCTAAGGAAAGATCGTGGGCGGGTATTTTGAACCCAACTTGTGAAAGCAAAAAATTGGCCACTGGTTGAGTCACTGATGGTAAAACAATAATGCCAAAGACGCCTAGCAAAATTGCACTCAACCAAGGAATCCACTCGTTTAAAGGTATTAATGGGTTTGGTTTTTCTAGAATCCAATGCTTAATTCGACTGTAGAATAAAGCAGCGATCGCACCACTAATAATTGGGGTCACAATCCAGCCGAGAGTAATTCTTCCAATGGATGACCAATCAATAGCATTGACTCCTAAAGCCATCCAACTAAATCCGGCGATCGCACCTACAACTGCATGGGAAGAAGAGACAGGTAAACCTCGTGATGTGGCGATTTGCAACCACACTCCACAAGATATTAGAACTGTTAGCATTCCAGTCACTAATATTTGAGGAGCATTGACAAATAAAGCAGGATTGGCAATTTTTGTAGCAAGAGTTTGCGATACTTCTCGTCCAAAAAGGACTGCACCTGTAAATTCTAATATCCCGGCAATTATAAGTGCCTGTTTCAATGTCACAGCTTTAGAGCCTACTGATGTTCCCATGGAGTTGGCAACATCATTTGCTCCTAAATTCCATGCTAGGTAAAAGGCAAGAATTGTTACTAATATAAGCATTTTTGTTAGCTGTTGATTGTTAGTAGGGTGGGCAACGCCCACCAACATTAAATGGTGGGCATTGCCCACCCTACAAAAAACGGTAATTTTAGAGGAACCGATCTCTAATCATTAACTATCAAGATTTTGTAAGTTTCTGGAGTGGGCGCGATCGCTTTTTCTACGGCGGCTGATAAATCTTGTAGTGGAATGCGATCGCTAATCAAAGCTTGTACGTCAATGCGCTTGTTAAATACGATATCAACTGCTAAACTTTGTAATCGATATGATGAACTATAGCTACCCATCAAATCTATTTCTCTTCTATAAAGAAGGTTGGGATTAATGGGGATTTCTACTTCATCGGGGAATTCGGCAAAAAAGAGGATCTTACCACCTTTGCGGGTACAGTCAAGGGATTGGAAAAAAGCTTTTTCACTGGGAACCGCAAGCAGAGTCACATCAACCCCTAAACCATTGGTTAAGGCATGAATCTTTTCTGGTAAATTAGGATCGCGAGCATCAAACGCTGCTTCTGCTCCCACATTCAATGCTTTTTCCATTCTCGAAGGCAACAAGTCGGTAGCGATCGCTCTTGCTCCAAAATACTTCACCAACATGATAAACATCAACCCAATTGGAC
>NZ_BAACAP010000062.1:0-9548 GCF_045865695.1 Scytonema hankhaensis NUACC26 | reverse complement strand
AGGAGGACCACACATCAAGCTGCAAATCATGATGTGGCCGATCGTCGATGCTGATTTTGAAACAAATTCTTACCACCAATTCGGTGACAAACGGTTCTTGACTGTACCAACGATGAAGTGGATGTATGACATGTACATCGCTGACCCAGAAAAACGCAAAGACATTTATGCCTCGCCCCTACAGGCGACGGTTGAGCAACTGAAAGGCTTGCCTCCAGCGTTAATTGTGGTTGCAGAGAGCGATATTTTGCATGACGAAGGCACAGCCTATGGACGCAAGCTCGATGAAGCAGGGGTAGACGTGACAACGGTGCAGTACAACGGCACGATCCATGACTTTGGATTGCTCAATGGTTTAGCCGAACTTCCAGCAACCCGTTCTCTTTTCGTCCAGGCAGCTGCCGAGCTGAAGAAACATCTGCAATAGGCAACGATCGCTTCTTTGACCTCAGTTGCCAGTAATTCTCGTTCTTATCAGGTTTTGGCATCGGCGGCTTGACTAAAGCTGCCGTGCGCTCCTTTGCCCGTAATTGGATACTCGACCTCAAAGAGCGCAAGATCCGGGTGAATGCCGTTAGTCCTGGAGTGATTCCGACTCCTAGTACCGAGTGCTTGGGAGTGGGATTTGTGGACAGCCAAGTCAGCGCTATCCCACTCTTGAGAGTCGGCACACCGGATGAGATTGCCAAAGCCGTTGTCTTTCTCGCGTCAGACGACAGCAGCTTTGTTAACGGCATCGAGTTGTTTGTCGATGACGGTATGACACAGATTTGAAGTACCCTAGGATCGCTCGCGCATTAATACAGCTAGAAGACCTAGTATACTCGTCCCCAAAACCAGTGAGAAATTCGCTGCTATGACTGCAAATAATGGCATTATCAGCCAGAGCAGCCCATATTCAGTAACTGAAACGCTCAATCGCCTAGAAGGCACCCTCCAGGCAAAAGGCATCACCATCTTTGCCCGCATCTATCGACAGGCTGAAGCTGAGAAAGTTGGACTCAGCCTGCTTCCAACGCAGTTGCTATTGTTTGGTAACCCGAAAGCTGGAACACCTCTGATGGTTGCAGAACCAACGATCGCCTTGGATTTACCTTTAAAAATATTAGCATGGGAAGCAGCTGATGGCAAAGTGTGGTTAAGTTATAACGATCCTAATTATTTGAAGCAACGGTTTTCGCTCTCCGACGAACTAGTTAAGAACATCGCGGTCGTTGCACCTTTAATCGATGGAGCACTTCAGTAACAACTCATTGATTTTGCCAATACCTCATTTTGTTTGCTGTAAGAATAAACTCATGACCACATTCCACACAGTTTCGATCGATGGTTTAGATATCTTTTACCGAGAAGCTGGCGATCGCAATAATCCAACGATTCTGCTGTTGCATGGCTTCCCAACTTCATCTCATATGTTCCGCAATTTAATGCCTGCACTTGCCGATCGCTTTCATCTTGTTGCCCCTGACTACCCTGGCTTTGGCTATAGTTCCATGCCCACCCTGGATGAGTTTGATTACACCTTCGATCGTCTTGCCGAAGTGATGGCAGGCTTTATTGCCGCGCTCGGATTAAAACGCTACAGTTTTTACCTGATGGATTATGGCGCTCCTATTGGTTATCGTCTTGCCACACAGCATCCAGAGCGTGTAGAAACGCTCATTGTGCAGAATGGCAATGCCTACGAGGAAGGGTTGGGCGATTTCTGGAAGCCAATGAGAGCTTACTGGCAGAACAAGACACCCGAAAACGCCGAGCGAGTACGCCAGACTATGACACCGGAGGGTATAAAACGGTATTACATCACCGGAGCCAAGAATCTAGAAAACCTCAGTCCCGATACTTGGACTTTGGATCGAGCCCTCCTCGATCGCCCTGGCAACCAGGATATTCAACTGGCATTGAAATACAACTACCAATCCAATTTGCTGCTGTATCCGCAATGGCAAGCCTACCTGCGTCAGTATCAACCACCCACGCTAGTGGTATGGGGTAAGAACGACCGGGGCTTTTTAGTAGAAGGAGCCTATGCCTACAAACGCGACTTGCGGAACCTTGAATTTTATTTGCTTGATACCGGACACTTCGCCCTAGAAGAGGAGGGCGATGCGATCGCAGACCATATCCGTCGATTTATGACCACTTACGTTGTGAAGGAGGACACCATGCTAGCTGCCAATCACATCCCAAGCGCCAAGGATATTGTCGGTCCATCCCCATTGCTCGCTATTGAAAACGAAGCACCAGCCAAGCTGATTGTCGATCCACCACTTCCCGAACCACTATCCCAGGGTCGCGTTTTTATCCAGTATCGGACTGAGAACCTGCGTATGTTGCCAGTGTTCGGTAAAGGTGCCCTCGACGTATCACCACGCCTTGGTCATGTCCACATCACTGTTGACGACGCACCGTGGCACTTTGTTGACACCAGCGGCGAAACGTTGATTCTGGTCGGACTGGAACCAGGTTCACACAAGGTGTTGATTGAACTAGCCGACCCCATGCACAACGTAATCACCAGCGAAACAATAATGTTCGCGGTGCCCGATTCTGAGCGATGAGTAAGTGACTCGTTCTTGTAGCCGACCTTCGCATTCATGAAGTTTCTTGTCTCCGTAAGGAGATACTCGCAAGGGTGGTCTTAAATCAGTGCGCGGGGTAATGCCCCACTGTATTTCCTTATACCTTAATTTTTTCTTCCTCCTTCACCGTCACCTGATAATATCCACCGCTTCTTTTGAATGTAGCTTAAATCAATTAATACGGCATGGTATTGTTAGGTGCTGGTGGTGAAGAGGGAACGGTGAGGTATGGGATTGTGCGTTCAATGGATGTGCATAGATAACGCTCTTCTTAGTTTTATGTAACTGTAATGTGCAAGTTTTGTACAGTTCCCGATAGAAAGCTCAAATACATCTAAAGATAAGCAAAGTTATTTTTTTAACGTGGTTGGTTGATTATATATACTTATTTATAATATCAGGAATTAATACAACTTATGAAAAAGCTTTTCGGTGTCATATCTAGTGCTAGCCTGATTTTGAGCGTCGGACTAAGCAGCCCTCCGGCAGCACATGCTGAATCAAGATGTAGAAATGCAACCATAGCAGGTAGCTTTGGAATTCTAACGACGGGAACTCTTCTTGAGGGTGCGCCAGGACAGCCTGGATCTTTTGCTTCAAATGGTCTAATAAACTTTGACGGAAACGGAAACTTGAGTACGAGGCAGACTCTAAGCCTCAACGGTACGATTGTGCCATTTAAGGGAGCGGGTACTTACGCTGTAGAACAAGACTGCACTTTAACAGCAAAGTTCACTGACGAGATTTCTGGTGCTCAAATAACAATCACTGGTATCATTGTTAAGCGGAACACAGAAATCCAGATAATTGAAACAGACCCATACACGGTGGTAACAGGCACTTTGAAAAAAGTGGAATAAATCCGGTTTAGGTAACGCATACATCAACGTTATGGCTCTTTCATCACTCTGGATAAAGTAAAATAACTGCATATCAACTTTATCCAGAGTTAAATGCTACATACTCAGTGAACTACGGACACTTCCCTTGGGTTATCTAAACCACAATGTACACAACGTATACTGTATATGCATTTGACGTTGTGAATATTTTCTACAACGTTGACAGTGGATACTTTACCAACATCTCTTGGAAAGGTATCCACTGTTCGTCTTGTGATTCCAACTTTAGTTGGAGCCAGCCTTCGATTTTGAGATGGATTGATTCATCAATCGCGCGATCAAACAAAAGTTTCAACTCAAAGTGGACGACTTCTTAGAGCCAATTGCATATATTGAATTTATGCAAACGAAGAAAGGCAATTGAGTTGCAAGATTGAAGTTTGCTTTATACAAATCGCAGAAAGAGGGTCTTATGGCGACTGCTTGCAATCAGCACGTCTTCCCTCAGAGGTATCGAGTGAGTCAAGACCGAGATCGCAGTTTCTTATTCTTTCCGCCTTCAACACAGGATCGCATGCAAGGTGTGCTAAGTGCCCCCGTGGTGCTAGTCATGTATGGAGACTATCAGTCTCCTGAAAGTGCGGACGTTTATCGGCTAATTAAAGTCATTAGGCGACAACTTAGTGTTTCTTTTGGAGAGAACTATTTATGCTTCATCTTTCGTCATTTTCCACAGATACAGATTCATTCTCATGCTCAACGTGCGGCAGAAGCAGCCCAAGCCGCAGCCGCCCAAGGTCTGTTTTGGCAGATGCACGACATTTTGTTCGCCCATCAACAAGAGTTGGGAAACGGCTATCTTGTAGAATATGCTAATCGTCTAGGACTTAATGTCTCCAAATTTCTGCAAGAAATATCCAAACAAGTGCATATCGATCGCATCAATGAAGATATCGAAAGTGGATTACAGAGTGGAGTAACGGCTGCTCCAGCCCTGTTTATTAATGGAATTCGGTATATCGGGTCTTGGAAGATTGAGCAGTTAATGACAGCTATTGTCACTGCAAGTCATTAAGCTTGATGGTGGTAACTCTGCAACTACACAGGTAAGGGCTTGTACTTTTTTCTCATCATCGGTAACGATCTTAATCTCTTCTAACCACTCCAATAAATCTTGACTCCACAAATACTGGCTTTGCTCTAATGTCATGTTTCAGATAATACCCTCAACAGCTCTATTTACTAAGAATATCAGATCGTTTTGGATAGTCGCCATATTTACTTAAGTCATAAATTCCTACCGATCTACTTCAACACCAAGTGCCTTTAAGTAAATTGGGATTGTGTGATTGTCAGAAATTTTACCAGTTTGTGCTGTAAAGTAAATTGGTACCTTAATATGTTGATAGTTACTAAATTTTCCAAGTAACCCTGTTGCAAGCGAGGTGGTTCCACTTTTACCCGAAACACGACCAGCAACAAGTAGCAAGCTGGGTATGGGTATTTTGGGAACAACGTCTTCGCTATTGGTGATACTGCTAAATCGTGTTCATCATACGGGTTGTTGTCAGGAGTGAATTTGTTAAAATTATGTACCAGTTGAATGAGTTGGGCTAATTTGTCAAGTGGGAGGGCTTGGACGCCAGAGGTCATGCGGGGTTAAACTTTACACCACACGTTTCAGTATGTTCCTGCTACCAGCATCCCAGGATAGAAACGTTTACCTGGAATTAGGGATTGCTATTGGTTTAGGATCGCCGTTTTTCTTAGTACAGCATCATGAAGCTGATATTCCACCTGTACTGGATGCATTAAGTCGTTATACTAAAGGTGGATTATTCCGCACGATGCGGAAAGAGCTAGCTGGACAAATTGAGGATTATGACTTTGGAGTAGTACATTTTATTACTGATTTACCACCTGCGGGTAGCCAACCCCAGTACTTAATTACAGGAGGTGGACTAATTGAAGATGAGGATTTTGAAGGAAGTATTACCGATGCGTTAGGCAGCAGCTATCCTCACTTACAAGCTGTGTCCCTAAATCAAGTGCTAGGAATTTCGAGCGGTGCAAAAACTTTATTAGAACAACTGGTTGAATTTATTCAAACTTCTCGTTTTGCAATTTATCGTGTAGATAAAGAATGTTCAGCTACAACTTTTTTAGCGCTTGGTATCAGTATTGGACTCGATAGACCTTTCTTGATGATGCACAGAAGCAATAGAGAAGTTCCCTTGAATATTCGAGGAATAGGGATGTATCAGTTTCCTAATTTTGTGACCTTAGAAAACGAAATCATACTTAGACATCAAAATTTCTTTAACAGATATGCAGGATAAATAGCCTCATGAGTGAAGCTTTTTCATTTAATCGAGAATTTGATTTTGTGCGGTTAGATCGACTTTGCCGGACTACAGGTCGTCCTGCACATGAATGGGATTTTTACATTATCAAAGAATTAATTGATAACGCTCTTGATGCGGACGAAACAGTTTGGCGAAAGAAACCTACGCAGACACCTATTTTAAAAGTTCGTATCGAATTTGTGAATCAACAGCTTTTTGTGCAAGTTAGCAATCGCACAAAATTCCCTGTTGAACTTATACCTGATATTTTTGCTACACACCAATACACTTCACGTAAAGCTTTTGTCAAAGGACTGACACGAGGTGCTTTAGGTAATGCCCTAAAAACTTTGCTAGGAATTCCTTATGCTTTACGTAATCGTGTAAGCGGTGATTGGAAGCCAGACCAAAAACCTCTATCTATTATTTGTAGCCAACAAGAGTATCTACCAATTTATGTAGTAGACACAACTAAGCAAAATATTAGTTTCGAGTGTCAAACAAGATCTTTTAATAAAGCCACTGAAGGAACGATTATTAGTGTTACACTTGATTATTTTGAGCAAGAAAAGCCACGCACTATTGATGAAATCAAGCGATTGGCATACCAGTATAACTTGTGTAATCCCCATGCAAATTTTCAGTGGTTGGTGGAAGTTGAGGGGGAGGAATGGTCAGTAGAGTATGAAGCAAGTAAAAACTGGTCCAATAAATTTCGCGGAACTGCGCCGATACAGTGGTACTCAATGACAGCTTTTCAGGATTTACTTGGTGCTTTGCATCGAAAACAGGTAAGCAATCAGCAAACTGACCGGCTATCAGTGCAAACTGTATGCAGCTACTTTGGTGGATTTGATAACCAGGATGAAGATATTGAGAATAAAGATTTGACTGCAACTGTTGCAATAAAATTTAGGAATATAAGCCTTGCAGTAGATGATTTTGAAAGTGATGCTGCTAAAAGACTATATCAAATAATGTGTTTCCATAGTCCCCATTTTAAATCAGTTCAACTGGGGTGTATTGGATTGGAACATATACGCACAGTACTTACTAATAATTTTTCTGTTAATAGTAAAGTATTTTATGAAATTGCTACAGATAAAGGAGACGAACCTAGCCTACCTTTTGTAATTAAAGCATCTGTAGTTGCTTTAAAAGAAGGCTCACGAGAAATATGGACAGCTATTAATTTTACACCTACTTACAATGAGCCTTTTCTGCGTCGCCGACTTTATACACCAATCCAACTAGAAAAAGCAGTTATTGGATTGCGGGAATTACTTGATGCTTATGGTTTAGATGAAGATACTCCTGTAATTTTATTCCTACACCTTATTTGTCCCAATGTTGAATCTGGTGAGTTTAGCAAAACTGAAATTAATCACCTGCCATTTAAGCAAGTCATAGGGGAAGTGCTAGACCGCTTACTTCAAGGATTTAAGCAAGTACAGGAGGAGGAAGAACTACAGTTAGAAAAAGCCATTTATCAAGCTTTAGATGATATTTTAAATCATGTAAAACATAATGAAAGATTTGTTTTTGACCAATTGTTAGAAAAGCTGCGGACACAACTTAATCAAGACTCAAGTTTTTCTAAATGGCTAGAAACACCTGATGCACTGAGTCGTCTGCGAACTTATATTATTAACTATCAAAGTAGCAATACTGTTTTGACTCAAAGAGTAGCGCGTCCAGCAGTGGAAACATTAGCTCTTCCTCTACATCCCGAACGCTATTTTTTTGCTTTGGCTGAACATATTTCCCCCGAACTTCTCACCCAACATCACGTTAATAAAATTCTTTACATCCAAGTACCGGAACTAGAACCTGTAATCATTGAAAATGATTGGCTATGCCGCATGGATATGGCTTTACTACGCAATCCACCAAAATTAGATGCACTGCGGGAGACAATAGTACAGTGTGTAGTTGGGTGCGATTTACCGATTCTTATTTTGCATAATAATGATGCAACAGGTCACGAGCGGGTTAAACAGATAAAAGCTTGGTTAAATGAGCGAAATTTAGATGAAAACCGCATCATTGATTTAGGTTTAAATTCAACTGATAGCTCAAGTACCGTATTCCAGGCAATGAAATTAGTGGAACTGATGCCAAATGATTTAGCTGAGTTGTTGCTTAATCAACTAAATAATCTAAATATCTCAATCAAGTTTTTACCAATTAATGTTGATATTCGTCGAGATATTAGTCAAAAATTTGAACAATTACTTCTTAGTTATTTATGGGAGGGCGTATCAGAAAAACTGCAAATGCCTGGACTGCTGGGACTTCTGGATAGAGAACTGCAATTTACCCAACAAATGAAAGAGCAAAACTTAGACGAGCAACTCAGATATTTACTGCAACAAAAGTCCTATACAAAGTCTTACGCTACTGTATTAAATGAAGTTGTTAGGCAATTTTTTGATAACTTTATGGGGGAACGTCGTGCAGATATTCAAGGTTTAGCGCAAGCACACTTGAAACGCTTACATGAGGGGTACGAGCAATGAATGACGAACAACATCAGGATATAGGTGAACTTCGTCCGCAGTACCAAACTTATAGCCGACAAAAGTGCTTTATTGCTTACAGCGAGCAGGCTTATTGGTCTACTGACCTTTTGGATGCTTGCGAGCAGGTGTTGTCCAAACCTGAGTTTAACTTGGAACCAGACTATGCTCGTAAAAATTTTGATTCAGATGTTCCTCTACGCCAAAAGGCGCTAGAACTTGTAGCTAATGCCCGATATGGTATCTATGATCTTTCTTACTGGCGTGCGAATGATAAAGGTCAGTGGCAAATGCCACGCAATGTATTTATTGAATTGGGGATTGCGATCGCACTAAATCGTCCTACCCTATTGCTACGTCATGCAAGTAATAAAGAAGCAGGTTTAGAACTACCAAACTGCTTACAGTGTTTGGGCGAACAAGTTTTAGAGTTTAGCGGCAAACGTAGCCTGGAAATAGTTTTGCTAGAAAATTTACCAAAATGGGTAAAAGCTGTACCTGAGCAAGCTTGGTGGAACCGCCACTGCATTTTTGGGGGTAGAGTTTGCGAACACCGCGAGACACATCCACGCACTAAACAGTTAGGACACAATACCCTAAATTGTAGCATTGTGGATGGAGCAGATAGTTCCCGCCCAGATTTTCGAGAAATTGTTGAGGATGTGTTAGGACGCTTCAGTGATGTAACCTACACTTATTTGGATGCTCTTTCCCTCGAAAAAGGCTATAGCTTTGTGTTATGTACTTACTGTCAGAAAGTTCGATCATCACCTTTTGCTATCCATCGTATCACATTAAAAACGCCACCAGAAGCGTTTATTGCCATTGGAATGAGTATTGCTTTAGAAACACAATTTGAGTATAAAATCCCCAAGATTTTGATAACCGAAGATGTGCAAATTGTGCCTTCTTTATTATCTGGTTATGAGGTAGTAGTAGCTAGAAGTGATAAAGATAAAAAAGATAGTTTACGCAAGTTCATGCCAATGGTAATCAAGAAAGTAAGGGAGACTGTTTGGCGACCTAGACCTTTACCATTTGCTGAAACAATTATTTTATACAGCAACTTACCTGATACACCCGAGCTAGAACTATCGAAAAACTCAGAGGATGAAGATTTAGCAATTCAGATACTAATTGAAGAATTACAACTTTCTGTGCGAGCTTATAATCGTCTTAAACGGATGCAGATTAACACATTAGCAGATTTGTTAAATTATACTCAAGAAGACCTATTAGAAATTAAAGACTTTGATAAAA
>NZ_BAACAP010000061.1:0-9448 GCF_045865695.1 Scytonema hankhaensis NUACC26 | reverse complement strand
GGATCGATGGATGTCTGGTCTAAATTAATTCCTTTTGTTTCTAAGAAATGACTGATAAAGTCTCCAGAAGTAGTCATCATGCCGCATTCAGTATGGTTGATGACGATAATTTCTTTAGTTCCAAAAAACTGCGTTGTTAACATGGCAGACCGAATCGCGTCATCTGTCACTACCCCTCCTGCATTACGGAAAATATGAGCATCTCCTTCTCCAATTCCCAAGGCTTTCTCCACTGGTAAACGCTCATCCATGCAAGCTAATACCCACAGGCGTTTGTTATTGGGAATTCCCAACTGACGTCGTAGTGCCCAGTTTTTCCTGTCTGATAAATCTTGGTCAACTTTTTGGTGCAACATGACTTGAAATTTTATTGATAGGAGTGTAACTTTGACGGTGTATTGCGGCGACAACCCCAGTGTCAGACACCAAGTTGGCACTCACGGGAGTCAAATTATTTAGTTATTTTATCTATCCATCACAATGTAATCAGCATCAGTTATTACAAAGTCTGAGTTATAAGATTGTGGGGTTAGCAAATCCGTTAAGTCGGCATCCTCAATCAAATTCCCCTCACGTCATGATTATCATTCGCGATAATTAAAGACTCGTACTTTTTCCAACAGCATCTCGTTGAAGTTTGCGTTGTCCGACACGCGTGCCCGACTTTTTCTTGTTGTCACTGGCTGAAAGCTCTTGTATGTTCTCGTTGGTGGCGTTCGCCCCGATTGTATGTTCGGACGACGGGACAACAGGTGTTGCACGCAATTGGGTCAGTACTCTCTTCGCCATATATGGATACTATAGGCAAGTCAATATACAGGTTAAGATAAGGTTAATAATACTAAAAATAGTGACACATAAAAATGTCCGTTTGCTAGTATGTGAATCTGTTCAAAAATAGAAAAAATCAGGAGTTGCATGACTATGAAAGTAAGTGCTCGTAATGCTCTAAAAGGTACCATAAAAGCAATTCACACTGGATCTGTAAATGATGAAGTGCTGCTTGAAATCGCACCAGGGATAGAAGTGACTGCAATTATTACAAAAATATCAGCAGAAAATTTGGGGCTTCAAGAAGGAAAAGAAGCTTATGCTGTCATTAAAGCATCTGATGTTATAATTTCAGTTGACTAGAGATCCCTGTTTGTGGTGTCGCGATCGCTTAGCTATAAACAGCAACGAGTTGGTATCTCTCTTGCCTTTACCTAAGTAGTTAAAAGCCCCGTTGAGAAAGACGGGGCTGGTAAAGCTTTTGGGTTAAATTAACGCGCTCGCATTCAGAACTTAGAACTAGCAACAGATATTCCTTAAGGTGTGGTTGATTGGGATTCAAATTGCTGTCGATAGAGACGTTTGCAATTTACTAACAGTGTTAACTCATAACAGTGGTATAAGACGTGGATACAAATGCGATCGCTTGCCTTGATGTTCAAAATCTACGAATAGTACAAACTCTACGAGGGGATTGTAAACTTGTAGCAAGCGCTTTAAATGTAACCCATTTGGTTCATCGATAAAATTCTCACAGTCTTGTTCTGCGTGATACTGACTGTTCTCACACTCGTGTACGCCTGTAACAAATCGAACAAACCCACGTCCGTCTTTTGCGTAACCCTCAATAGCAATATTTCTCAGTTCACGAGGTGTGAGCAATTGATTAATCATTGGTATACCCTCACTG
Source organism: Scytonema hankhaensis NUACC26 (assembly GCF_045865695.1). Lineage (NCBI taxonomy): Bacteria > Bacillati > Cyanobacteriota > Cyanophyceae > Nostocales > Scytonemataceae > Scytonema > Scytonema hankhaensis. Next base: position 7,767 of record NZ_BAACAP010000061.1, on the reverse strand, counting down.
TACCTGAATAGGTTTAGTATTCAATCGGACAACAAGTCCTGAAGCCTTTTCTGATTTTGAGTTTTCAATACCGAAACTGTTACCTAACGGTCATAACAATTGTGTATTTGTAATATCTGCAATCGATCGCTTTTTGATTTAGATATAAATACTTACGGCAATCTTCAGAAACAATTATGTAAACTTCAGGAAAAATATTTGTTTTTAATTATTAGACCTAGGCGTGGAAAAGATGTAAGGGCGTAAGGCGTTGCGCCCCTACCAAGACTTTTGGGTAATGCATAATTAATTTCTAGAGATTTCTATTGATAAATTTTGCATCAATTCTATTGCTACAATTGTAGCAATCGTTACTAATTACCAATTTGGTTGGTAAAAAATTTAAACTGTAAATATTTTCAGCCCCATTCGTTGCAAGATCGGGGCTTTTTTAATTGACAGCTATGAAAATCCTTTAACTGCCAGCATAAAGTTTTTTGCGTTTAAGTAATCCTATGCCAACGCCATTTGACTAGAAGGCGGCTTCTTGGAGTAAGTCGGAGTATAATGGTGCAAAAGAGACACCCTATGACAATGTATTCGACGCCTATTGAAGCACAAAAAAGATCTGGTTACCTTATGAGCCTTATGCATTGTTTTAGTTCTAAATTAGACGGGAGGCGGAAATATGAGAAAAGGATTCAATTAGGTTTCGGAGAAATTGGACAAGCCGTGTAATAATGAATTATAGGAGGTTCAAACGATGTCTAAGCGAAAACCAAAAAATATCGTTCAAAAATTCTCAACTCAAGTTGTTGAAATTGTGAGTGTTAGTTCAGAAACTCAGACGGAATTATTAGATATTATGGAGCGCTTAGGTGTTGTGCGAGCCGAGTCCTACAACAAGTTAGGTAGCGTGCGTCATTGGGGAATGGATTGGCGTCAAGCTTATCCAGAAGTCCGCTCATTTCGTACCCCCCAATCTCTGGGATTGCCATCTAAATTAATGGAATGGACGGTGAGCGATGTTGCTAAGGCAATACTGGCTCAACAAGCGGCAACTGTCGCTAATCTCCGAGCGCTAATCTATCAAAGATCTCCAGGTATTGAGCATGAATCAACGCGAAAAGAATGCTATGAGAAACTAAAAAGTCCCGCTTTTCTAGAAGATTCATTTTTGCATCGGATTGTTAGAAAAGAATTTCAGCGCGGACACACTAAGACTAGCAATCAGATTGTTTATCAACCAAATGGTTACTCATGTACGCGAGTTTCCCGGTATAAATATAAGTTAGAAATCTCCGGATTAACTAAAGGGAAACGGATAGCTTTAACTGTTAAAAGTAATCGGAAAATAACTGGACAAATTCGGGTCATACATAATCGGGACTTAGAACGGTTTGAAATTCATTTTTTGGTGAATTTTGGAGAATTATCTATTGATCCGAAGGCTGTTAAGACTGAGATTGGGATCGATAAAGGGTACACTGAAGCATTTTATGATTCGAGAGGTCAAGTACATGGTGAAGGGTTAGGAGAACTGCTTACCCAAAAATCTAATCGCATCACCAAAAAGAATAGAAACCGAGGAAAACTGTTTGCATTGTTCAATAAAGTCAGACCGCATGACTCTGCAAAAGCTGCCAGAATATTAGAAAATAACTTAACTCGCAAGACAGAGAATAAGCGCGAGCGTCAAGACACTAGCGCCATTGCTAGTTTAATTGGACGAGCATCCAAGTCATTATTTAAAGGTGGTTCATTAAAAGTTTTTGCTGAAGATTTAACGCAACCCATCAAAAATAAGCGTCAATCTAAAGCGATGTCTCGCAAATTGAATAGCTGGGTAAAAGGCTATCTACGAGATAGTTTGGAGAAATGGGCTAGTTGGAGCAATTCCACTATTTCAGAGGTTGCTGCTAGCTATACGTCGCAAGTAGACAAGGGTGACGGGAGCCCTTTTAGGGAAACGTAATGGGGACTGCTTTACCAGGTTTAATGGGGTCGTATTGCAGGCGGATCTAAATGCAGCGAAGAATATTCACAGCGAACGGACAGGACAAGGATATCCACCGCTACATGAAAGCGGAGGAAGTTCAAACTGTATTATTGCGTCGTACCGCGCGGTTCTTGGAGGGTCATGGTCAGAGCTTGCGGGATGCGGTTGAGTTGGGCTGGCTTGACTCTAAGCATACCAAAAGTGCTGCCTTTAAGAATCTGGTCAGTGGGAGCTGACCAACATCTAGATAGACAGGTAGGAGGCAAAAGCACCAATTGCCGTTTTGACTACCTCTCACTCAGATAACAATCAATTACACCGTTTTATACCGTTTTACGGCGTTTTATGAGTCTCCCTAAAGCACTTAAAGCGAATATGCCTCCTACTGCACTAGGTTCGGGAACGGGAATCCGACTGTTCGTACTTCCGAGGACGGAAGCAGGAACAACACTAGTAGCAGGGCTGAATCCGTATTGCTTAAACACGGAGATTGCTTGTGGGCTGCCGAGAAAATTGGTATAGTCTATGGCTACATCTGGGTTTGAACTACTTTGAAGTACAGCGATCGGATAGATAATCGGAGAGTAGGCATTGGTAGGGGGAATAGCTGCAACATTAACTTGGCTTGATTGTAGAGCATCTGTAATGTAGATAATGCCCGCATCGGCGTTGCCAGTTTCTACTAAATTGAGTACTTCGCGCACATTGTTACCAAAAACAAGTTTGGGTTGGAGTCGATCGCTTACCCCACTGGAGTTGAATAATTCTTGGGCGTACTGTCCTGCGGGAACAACGCTGGGATCGCCAACCGCCACCCGATTTACATCTGGACTGGTAAGGTCTTGAACACTTGATACAGATAGTATCGAGTTCAGGGGTGTAACTATAGCTAAGCGGTTGCTAAGTAAGTCCCGCCTAGTTCCTGGTAGCAAGAGGTTAGTATTCTCTAAATCTTGTATGTTGCTTTCTGCTGCTGAGAAAAAGACATCTGCTGGCGCTCCTTGTAATATCTGATTTGCAAGAGTACCTGAAGCCCCGAAGTTGTAGTTTACATCGACATTTTGTCTGCTTTGCTCGTAAATTGGCTCAATCTGTTGCAAAGCGTTGGTCAAGCTACTTGCTGCATAAGCGTTGAGGTTGGTAACTTGCTGTTCTGGAGGTGCTTCTTGGGCTACCGCTTTAATTGGGCGATAGTTGAACACCAATAGGAGCATGATGAATAGTGAGCCAGTTTGGTTGAAAATGCTTTTTCTTCTCATCTGGAACTAATTTGGTAAATGCAGTTATTGGTTTTTACTTTAGAAGTTATTTATATAAAGTATTTTTCGTATAAATAATTCCTATCAATCCAATTTATTTAATAGGAAATTCTTTACCAAAAAAATTGGTAAAAGAAGGAATTAAAGTAATATACCAAGAGCGATCGCAATTCGATCGCTCTTGGTACAAATAGCCCTTGAATTCAAGACAGACAAAAATTAGTCTGGAATAAAGTTAAGAGAAACACCATTCATGCAGTAACGTTTACCAGTAGGTGCAGGACCATCGTCAAACACATGACCTAAATGTCCGCCACAGCGACTGCAATGGACTTCAGTTCTAGTCATAGAAAATGACTTATCTATATTTGTGCCGATCGCACCTTCTATTGGTTGGAAAAAACTAGGCCAGCCTGTAGCACTGTTAAATTTTGTTTTCGATGTGAAAAGCGGCTGTCCGCACGCGGCACACACATAAGTCCCCTCAGTGTATTGCTTATCTAGAGGTGAGGTGCAAGCACGCTCTGTGCCATGTTCGCGCATGACTCTATATTGTTCCGGGGTCAAAATCTTGCGCCACTCTTCCTCAGTTTTAGTGATTTCAAACTCTTTTTTGGAACTTACCATAACTTCTGACTTTGCAGTGAGATTTTGTTATCAATATATACAATTATTATATCTTTCCTAGACCACATAACAATGCAAGGTTCAGAAAGTCATGTTACCTTTTGTTGACTTTAGCACGCTCTTGCATCAAACTTCGCTTGTTCTTTCTCTAGAAGAATATTGCTAATATCAAATAGAAGTTGCATAGTACCTCGGTAGCCAACTTTAGTCAGATGAGCGTAACCTAAACGGTCAAAAATAGGAATCCCCTGACGGTAAAGAGGAATTTGGAGACGGAGTGCGATTTCCGCTGCATGGGAGTTAGCAATCAGCAAGTCTGACCCAACTGCTAGTTGCTCAAAATCTTCTAAATCGCCAATAGTGACACTACCAATGGGAAGTTTTTCCAGCAAAGGAGAACGTGTAGAGGTGACTGCTGCATGAATATGAGTTCCTATTGACTGTAGGAAATGAATTACTGACCACAGTAAATCTGGTTCGAGTGCTAGAGAAACCCGTTTGCAACCAAAGTAAAAGTGAGTATCAAGCATGGCGTCTTGCAACTGACGGCGTTGCTGACAGTATTTTTCCGGTACACTTGTGCCACTGATATCCATCAATGCGTGCAGAAATTTGTCTGTTGCTTCTAGCCCTGTCAGTTCGCCAAAAACCTCTAATGGTGTCTTAAATCTCTCTTCTAAAATCTGAGCGGCACCCCGCATACTCTCACCAAGTGCTAAAGTAAATGCAGAACAGCCAATTTCTCTAAGTTGGGTTAAAGTTGTACCATTGTCTGTTATGGCACTGTAAGAATTTTCTAATAAACCATTGAGTGCGGCAGAAAGATCGGGCACGATAATAGGTTTTAATCCAAAAGCAAGACACATCTGTTCGATCTCTTTTACATCACCTGGAGTAAAAGCAGAACTGACCAAAATTGTGATTTGCCTTGGATCGGCATTTTGCTTTTCATTCGTTTGAGGCAATTCCCTGACTATACTCTCAACGGCAGCAGCAAAACCATCCTGTAACGAACCCTTAAAATCTGGCGTAGAAACTAGTATAAATGGTAAATTATTAAATTCTGGATAACGTTGATGAAGATCTTTGAGAAAACGTCCCATGTCATCCCCTCTGGTTTCTGTTAATCCAGTAGTACACAAACCAACAATTTCTGGCTTGTGCTTCTCAATCAAACAGAGGAGTGTTTGTTCTACATTCTCTTCGCCACCCAAGATAGTTGCAACCTCTGTCATCCCTGTTGTGGAAAGGGGAACAACCTTATGTAAATGCTGTACCAAAACAGCTTTGGTAAACGCAGTACAGCCAGAAGAACCATGTAAGGTTGGTAACATACCCTTTAATCCCAAAAAGGCTAAGGCTGCACCTACGGTTTGGCTTTGTTTGAGAGGATTCACTGCAACTGATGTACTTGTCACGCTCACAATAGCCATGTTATTCACCTTTTTTCTCCACATCCCACGGAGCAGATTTACGTACTTGTTTCCATATTGGGCTATTAAGAGTTGTATAGAGTTGGAGTGCCACTTCTAAAACTCCTGTATAGCTTGCATAAGAAAAATAATGTTCTTGATTGATGTTTAGGAAAGGAATGGCAGCCTCTAGAGCAATGTCTTGATAGCGATCGCCAGCAATTAACAAATTGGCTTTGTGTTCGTTAATTATTTGTATGATGTCTTTTGGATTTTCTGACTCTAGAATGATGCTATCCTTACCCAATAACTCTTTTATTTTAGCTTTCTCAGACCGACTAGTTTTGCAAGGGCTAATAGCGATCGCTTCCATCCCTAGATTGCGAGCTGCAGAAATTACAGACCAACTTTTCACACCTTCAGTATAAATAACAATACGTTTACCTTGAAGACAGGCGCGATAAGGAGTGAGTTTTTCATTGATAACAGCAGTTTCTTCTGCAATCAACTTTTCTGTACGTTCGAGTAACTTAGGGTCATTGAATTGTGCTGCAATATTCTGCAGACATCGACTGACATCTTCTATGGTGTAGAAACATGATTCAATGTGGGGAATACCATAACGTTGTTCCATCTTTTTCGCCATTTTCAGCAGCGGGGAGGAAGAACTTACCACATTCAGCTTTGCACGGTGAGCATAGCAAATTTCTTTGTAGCGTGCGTCACCTGTGATTTTTGCCAAGACTCTGATACCCAATTTCTCAAATAACGGTAAGATTTTCCAAATTGCACCTGCAATGTTGTATTCGCCGATCAAGTTAATATCATAGGGAGTCGTAAATTCTGGTTCCTCTGTTCCAATGACGCGATCGAGCAAAGTTTCACCCGCGAGACGAATCCCCTGATTGCTACCGCCAACAAATCCAGGAGAATCTACAGGAATCACGGGAATTCCTATTTGTTCTGTAACATCTGAGCAGACTCCATTAATATCGTCCCCAATGAGAGCAGATACACAAGTGGAGTATACAAACACTGCTGAGGGTTTGTAACGTCTTTTCAATTCTACAATAGCTTTGTAAAGCTTTTTGGCTCCCCCGAAAATGATGTCGCTTTCTTCCATATCAGTTGTGAAGCGAACCCGATACAGAAGTGAACCAGAAGAAAGACTATTGAGATTTTGACAGAAGTTGTTAATGCAGCCACTCGGTCCGTGAATTACATGAGCCACATCAGTAATTGGTACAAGAGCCATCATTGCTCCATCAAAAGCACAATCTTCTCTAGCATTAAGTTGCTTCGATTGCGTGTAATTCTCGTTTTCTTTTGTGTGTTTTTGGCGATCGCCTTGGTATGTTGGCTCATTAGGCAGATCGTTGATTTCCCCTGGGTTAGTTTTCATTTCTAAGCGTGATTAATGAGTAGGAAGTTTTCAAGACTGAATATATGTCCAATGATTGAAGAGAAAGGCGATCTGAAATAGCCCACCTAATTAGGTTATCTTTCTTCTATTGATTCGGCAGCTTTAAGAGCAGGAGTGAAAGCTTGACTTCTTGTCATCAGCAACTATTTCCACGTTGCCTATTTGAATTACTTCTAACGCTTCACCTATTTAATTTACGCTTTTTTGATTCCTATTGTCAGAATAACATACAAATTGCTAATTTATTTGCAGATTGTAAATGAAATTGTCATAATTTATTTTGATTTTTTGTAAATTTAATGTATTTACCTTAGAAAAAAAAGGGGAATGGAAAAGAGCAATAATTTTCCATTCCCTAAAAGATATCCAACCAAATCAAAGGAGAAAACAAATTTAATTAATAGTTTTGCTACATAATTCCAGACAGATTTATGCTGACACGGAAAATTTAAAAGCTGCAAAACTATACATCAGTCATCTGACCACCTCCAAATCCTGACAACGATTCAAGGTCAAGCGGGCATAAAAAGCCCACCTCATTGCTTACCTAGTCTTCACCAGCGAACTGGAACAATAACCTTACTTCTTATCGCTACCAGAAACAATTTCTACGTTTCCTTTTTTCAATGCATCTAACGCTTCGCCGACTCGATCTTCTTGCTTTTTCTCGGCTTCTTCTTGAGCTTTGGCTACGCCAACCAGTTTTGCCGCATTTTCTTCGCTCTCGAGAATACCAAACTCAATCAACAACTCTTCTAATTCCTCCATTGAAATGGGTGTAGGAACGGCAAGATTGTTATTGCTGATAATCTTGTCTGCTAATGCACGGTATTCGTTAGCTTGATTGCTATCAGGCGCGTACTCGTTTACAGTCATCCGGCGTAACTCAGCGTGTTGCACGATGTTGTCACGAGGTACGAAGTGAATCATCTGAGTGCTTAATCGGGATGCTAATGTGGTAATCAATTCGTCTTCCCGGTCAGTTTTACGGCTGTTACAAATTAGACCACCCAAACGCACGCCACCAGAGTGAGCATATTTGAGAATACCGCGAGCGATGTTGTTAGC
>NZ_BAACAP010000060.1:0-9125 GCF_045865695.1 Scytonema hankhaensis NUACC26 | reverse complement strand
CCCGCTCGCCCCTATCGAGAGTATATTGATTGGTTACAGCAACAGGATATTGCTGGGGCAAAAAGCTTCTGGCAACAAACTTTCCAGGGGTTTGAGGCTCCTACCCCTTTAGGGGGGAACAGGGGACAGGGGACTCTTGACAGGGAACAAGGAACATATGATGAGCAACGTTTCCAATTATCTCAAACGTTAACTGACAAACTACAATATGTAGCGCGACAGCACCATTTAACCTTGAATAATTTGGTGCAAGGAGCATGGGCGTTGCTCATGACGCGATACAGTGGGGAAAATGATGTGGTCTTTGGTGCAACTGTGTCGGGTCGCACACCGAACTTGGCAGGAGTGGATTCAATAGTCGGGCTATTAATCAACTCCATTCCCATACGAGTACAAGTTACAGCCAAGGCAACAATTCTGCCTTGGCTCAAGCATTTACAAACCCAAGCACTCGAGCAAGAACAATATGCTTACTTCTCCCTAGCGGAAATTCAGCGCTTCAGTGATGTTCCCCCAGGAATGCCACTTTTCGAGAGCCTTTTAGTCTTTGAGAATTACCCGCTCGATTCTGCCAAACAGGAAAGCAAAAAAACTTTAGAAATTAGTCATCTTCGTTGTTTTGAACGCACGAATTATCCTCTAACGGTAGTGGTTAATCCTGGAGCGCAATTGTCTGGCAGAATTATCTACGATACCAGTCGCTTCGAGGAACAGACAATTGCTCGCACGCTCGGACATTTCCAGACGTTGCTAGAAGGAATGGCAGCCAATCTACAACAAGAGATTTCCCAATTATCTCTGCTTAGTACAGCCGAAGAAGAACAATTAATTCTGCTTGAGAATCAACAAAAGACAAATTCTATTCATTACAAATGTATTCATAGTTTATTTGAAGAACAGGTAGAAAAAACTCCCAATGGAGTCGCACTTGTGTATGAAAAGCAAAACTTAACGTATCGGGAGTTAAATAACCGCGCCAATCAATTAGCCCATTACTTACAAGCACTGGGAGTTAAACCTGAAGTACGGGTGGGAATTTGTGTCGATCGCTCGCCTTTAATGGTAATAGGAATACTTGCTATTCTCAAAGCGGGTAGTGTTTATGTTCCTCTAGATCCGGCTTATCCTTCAGAAAGACTGGCGTTTATGTTAGGAGATGTACACGCATCCATCTTACTCACACAAACTCATTTGCGCGATCGCCTTCCCATCCAGAATCAAACTGTAGTGAATCTTGATTCAGATTGGGAAATAATTAGCCAGTATAAAGAAAACAATTTACCCAGTGAAGTTAATCCAGAAAATTTAGCTTATATGGGGTTGATTACATTCACCTTGATGCAGACCTAGTTTGGTTACAACATTCATCCATTTCCTGGGATGCACTCACCCTAGAACTTTGGCCGCCCCTGCTTTACGGAGGGCGTTGCGTGCTTTACCCCGATCGAATTCCCACACCTGATGACTTAAGCCGCATTATCCAAGAACAGGAGGTTAATACCCTGTTTTTGACTACGGCTTTATTCAATCTCACGATTGACACAATGCCTAAAGGTTTGTCAGGAGTAAAACAACTGCTGTTTGGGGGAGAGTCCGTTTCTATACCTCATGTTCGTCGCGCCTTAGAACTATTGCCAGGAACCCAAATTATTCATGCTTATGGTCCTTCAGAATGTACAGTTTTTACCTCTTGTTACCCGATTCCCAAACAACTTGCTCAAAACGTTCATTCAATTCCCATCGGAAAACCTATCGGCGACAGGACAGTGTATCTACTAGATAGAGATTTACACAGGGTTCCTCTTGAGATTCCTGGAGAACTTTATGTGGGTGGGGCGAGTGTTGCTAGAGGTTACTTAAATCAACCAACATTAACTCGTGAAAGATTTATTCCCAATCCTTTTGTTGAAGGTGACACGCTTTACAAAACCGGGGATTTAGTCCGCCGTCTCCCTGATGGGAATCTGGAATTTTTATGTCGAATTGATACACAAGTTAAAATTCGGGGTTTCCGCATTGAATTAGAAGAAATTGAAGCGGTTTTCATTCAGCATCCAGATATAAAGCAAGTCGTAGTCATTGTGCGGGAAGATGAACCTGGGAACAAGTACTTAGTTGCTTATCTCTTGAGTAAGGAGAACGCACCGACTGTGGGGGCGCAAAGCCTTGCGCCCCTACTGCGACAATTCCTTAAGAACAAGCTACCTGACTACATGATTCCTGCCGCTTTCGTATTTCTTGAGGAATTTCCTCTGACTCCTAATGGTAAGATAAATCGCCGTGCTTTGCCTGCTCCAGATACTTCCCAAAGAAGTTTAGAAGTTGATTTTGTTGCCCCTCGCACGTCTACCGAACAAGAATTAGCCACAATTTGGGCTGAAGTTCTTCGATTAAAACAGGTTGGAATTTATGATAACTTTTTCGAGTTGGGAGGACATTCTTTATTGGCTACTCAAGTTGTTTCTCGATTAAGAGAAGCTTTTTCTATTGATTTTACTTTGCGTTACTTGTTTGAAAATCCAACTATTGCTGAACTTACCCAAAAAGTAAGCAATCGGCAATTTGAGCAAGCAGAAAATGATGCTTTAGAAGAGATTTTAGGGGAAGTGGATGGGTTATCAGAAGAAGAAGTTATGCAGCAATTACTCATACCACATACTTCTGGTGGGCAATGCCCACCCTACTAATAAAAAAGAACGGGCGGGGACGCCCGTACCACAAGATGAAGGTCTTACAAGATGAAATTTCCTAGTCTGCTGAGGTACAAATCGAGTGGTATCCATCTGCGTTCGTCAGCTACAGGCTGCGGTTAATTCTTCTTCCTGTATCTCTTGAAAGCTCTTTAAAAAACTAATTTTCAATAATAAGTATTATGAGCGATTTACTAAAACGTCTTGAAACCCTTTCGCCAGAAAAGCGAGAATTAGTCCTACAAAAACTGAAAAAGCAACAGCAATTTTCACAGAACGATCGCAGCCTAACTCCTCTGCTTACCGTATCGCGGGAACAACCTCTTCCCCTCTCTTTTGCCCAACAAAGACTGTGGTTTCTCAACCAATTAGAAGGCGAAAGTTGTGTCTACAATGTGCCGTTTTTCTGGCAACTTAGCGGTTTTCTGAATATAAGTGCTTTAGAACAAGCTATTAGAGAAATTGTTCAACGTCATGAAGTTTTACGCACCACCTTCTCAGTTATTGATGGTTCGCCAATACAGGTGATTCACACTCATCCCCAACTGATGATACAAGTGCTAGACTGGCGACAATTGACGGAAAAAGACCGGTTAAGTAAAGCGCAGCAGTTAGCCACAGAAGAATTGCTACAGCCTTTTGACTTATCAAACCCGCCTTTGTTGCGGGTAAAGTTGTTGCAACTGGCTGACCAATCCTATCTGCTGTTGCTCGTTATCCATCATATCGTTTGTGATGGTTGGTCAATGGACATATTCCGCCGTGAATTATTCACCCTTTATACTGCATTTTGTGCTGGAGAACCGTCTCCCTTACCCGAATTATCGCTACAATATGCCGATTTTGCCCACTGGCAAAGACAATGGCTACAGGGAGAGGTACTCCAAACCCAACTCAATTACTGGCAAAAACAATTAGCCGCCGTCCCGCCTCTGTTAGAATTGCCTACAGATCGAACCCGCCCTTCGGTTCAAAGTTTCAGAGGGCGTAGCATCTTCTTGGAACTTACTCAAGATTTAACACAGAAGTTGAAGCGTTTGAGTCAGGAGTCGGGAACTACTCTGTTTATGACTTTACTTGCAGCATTTACGCTCTTACTGTCGCGCTATAGCGGACAAGAGGATATTGTCATTGGTTCTGCGATCGCCAATCGCAATCGTCGGGAAATAGAAACACTGATTGGCTTTTTTGTCAATACCCTAGCTTTGCGTACTAACTTGCAAGGGAATCCAACCTTCTTAGAATTACTCAACCGGGTGAAGCAAGTCACCCTGGATGCTTACGACCATCAAGACTTACCCTTTGAGAAACTCGTCGATGAACTGGGTTTGGAGCGATCGCTTTCTCAGCATCCTCTATTTCAAGTGGCTTTTAGCTTACAAAATGAATCCGAGCAAAAACTGGAAATCAATGGATTAAATGTTACCCGTTTTCAATGGGAAAATACGACAACTTTGTTGGATTTGTTGGTGACGTTTCGAGAAACGCCCCAGGGATTGATAGGAGAATGGGAATACACAACAGATTTGTTTGACACTAAAACCATTAAACGGATGGCGGAACATTTTGAAGTTCTGCTTGAGGGAATTGTCGATCGCCCACACCAATCGATTCATTCTTTACCGTTGCTGACAGAGGATGAACGTCAGCAACTGCAAATTTGGAATCAAACTCAAACTGATTATCCCCTCCATCAAACTTTAGTTGACCTGTTTGAAGCTCAAGTTGCAAAAAATCCGCATCACCTTGCTGTGGTGTTTGAATCCCAAAGCCTCACTTACGAGCAACTCAATCAAAGAGCGAACCAATTGGCTCATTATCTGATTCACAATTACCAAATTCAGCCAGACACTTTAATTGGTATCTGTGTAGAACGTTCTTTACAGATGATGATTGGTGTCCTCGGAATCCTCAAAGCAGGTGGGGCTTATGTACCAATTGACCCCAATTATCCACAAGAGCGGATTGAGTTTATGTTGGCAGATTCTGAGGCAAAGGTGTTGCTCACCCAAAGTTGCCTACTGGATCGATTACTCGGTGCGAACAGCGAACACTCGTGTCAAGTCATTTGTTTGGATAAGGCAATTTTTGCCGAAGAATTCACAGAGAATCCCAGTCCCCGAACTACGCCTGAGAATTTAGCTTACATCATCTACACGAGCGGTTCCACCGGACGACCTAAAGGGGTCATGATTGAGCATCGAGCAATTGTCAATCTCAGCAAGGCATGGGTTAGCACTTTTCAAGTTCAACCCCAAAGCCGTTTGCTTCAGTTTGGGTCGTTTAGTTTCGATTTATCTGTAGCAGAAATTGCCACGACCTTGGTCACGGGTGCGAGTTTGTATCTCGCCCAACAAGACACCTTGTTACCCAGTCAAATCTTGGTTGACTTCTTAACCGAGCACAAAATTACCCACAGCTTTTTACCTCCTTCAGCCTTATCTGTCTTACCTCAAGCTACCTTGAGCGATTTGCAAACTATAGGCGTTGGTGGTGAGGCTTGCCCTGCAGAATTAGTGGCACAATGGTCAAAGGGAAGGCGTTTCTTCAATTGTTACGGACCGACGGAAGCAACGGTGAATGCGGCGATCGCTACGCTGGCCAAAGGCAACGCTCTTTGTGAACCCAACAGCAAAAAACCGCCTATCGGTAAACCGTTGCCCAATATCCGCATCTATATTTTAGATGCACGCCATCAACCATTACCCCCTGGAATACCTGGAGAATTATGCATTGCTGGCGTTGGTTTAGCAAGAGGCTATCTCAACCGTCCTGAAACTACTGCCGAAAAATTCTTGGAAGTGGAATTATTCGGGAAAACTGAGCAAATATACAAAACTGGTGACTTGGCAAGATGGCTACCAGACGGTAATATAGAATACCTAGGACGCATTGACAACCAAGTAAAATTGCGTGGCTTCCGTATCGAATTGGGAGAAATTGAATCGCTATTATTGCATCATTCATCAGTTCAAGAAGCTGTTGTTATTTTATATCAAAATGATAATAATCCTATATTAGTAGCATATGTTACGGCGGCGGAAAAATCTGTCAATTTAAGGGGTCAACTCAAGGATTATCTCAAAACTCGCCTACCGAATTATATGGTTCCCAGCCAGATTATGGTATTGGATAAGTTGCCCCTTAGCCCTAACGGTAAACTAGATCGGCAATCGCTCCCAGCACCAGATACAGCCACTACCACTGAGGAAGAAATGCCAGTGACTCCCACAGAAGAACTACTGGCTACTTTATGGCAGGCTCTCTTAAAAACTCAGTCTGTTGGTCGTCGAGACAACTTCTTTGAACTGGGTGGTCATTCTCTATTAGCTACCCAATTGGTTGCTCGTATTCGTGACAGTTTTGGGGTAGAATTGCCCGTCCGCAAGGTATTTGAGCAGAGCATTTTATCTGAGTTGGCTACAGTTATTGACGGTAGGGACACAAATATGGGCGCACGTAGGGGCGCAATGCCTTGCGCCCCTACCCCCATCGCACCACAGCTGGAAAATGACCCCAAAGTTCTGTCCTTTGCCCAATCGAGGCTCTGGTTTTTAGACCAGCTTGAAGGTAAAGGAACCTCGGCTACCTACAATATGCCAATGGCTTTGCAACTTGAGGGCAATTTGAATGTAGAGGCGTTGCGTGCCAGTTTTGCTTATGTGCTCAAACGTCATACTAGTTTACGCACATATTTTCCAGTCTTAGAAGGAAAACCTCAAGTCGTTGTCCAAAATCCAGAGAATATAGAAGTGCTAGAGATCGTAGACTTACAGGAAGTGGATCTTCACACTCAAGCAAGAACGGTACAACGATTAGCCGATAGCCATGGCCAAGAACCCTTTGACTTAAATACTGGTCCCCTGTTCAAAGCAAAACTGCTGCAACTTCAACAGCAAAAATATGTGCTGCTTGTTAATATGCACCATATTATCAGCGACGGCTGGTCAATGGGTGTATTTAAGCGGGAATGGCAACAAGCTTACTGTGCTTTCGCTCAAGGTCAAGCCCCAAATTGGGAAGAGTTACCGATTCAGTATAGCGATTATGCAGCTTGGCAGCGCAGTTGGTTACAAGGGGATATTTTAAAAAGTCAGGAAAATTACTGGTTTCAACAACTAAGCGATGCTCCCCGATTGCTGGATTTGCCTACTGACCACCCCCGTCCAGCTCAACAAAGTTACCAAGGTGGGCGCGAGGAATATCGTTTAAGCAACGAACTGACTTCATTACTTAAAAGAGTAAGTCAAAAACATGGGGTTAGTTTGTTTATGACCCTGTTAACAGCTTTTAGTATTTTAATATCTCGTTACAGCCGTCAAGAAGACTTATGTGTCGGTACTGCGATCGCTAACCGTACCCACAGCTACACAGAAGGGTTAATTGGCTTTTTTGTCAATACTTTGGTGTTGCGTAGCAAAGTTAAGCCAGAACAAGGATTTAGCGAACTACTCCAACAAACCCGCCAAACTTGCTTAGATGCTTATGCTCATCAAGATATTCCCTTTGAGTATTTGGTAGAACAGTTGCAACCAGAACGCAGCCTGAGCCACAACCCCTTATTCCAAGTCATGATGGTGTTGCAAAATACGGAAAGTGCGGGGACGAATGTTAATTTACCTTTGCTTGATATTCAATACTTGGAGCAAAGCCATCCATTTGCCAAGTTTGATTTAACACTGGATCTTTGCGAAAGGGACAACCAACTGCACTGTATGTGGGAATATGCCACCGATCTATTTGAGGCTGAAACAATTAGGCGCATGGCAGAGCACTTTGAAGTCTTGCTCCTCGCGATTGCCCAAAATCCCCAACAGTCCATTAGTACGCTACCTCTAATTACAATAGCAGAAATCCAACAACTGCAAGTTTGGAATCAAACCGAGATCGATTATCCTCAAGACCAGACTCTGGTGACTCTGTTTGAACAACAGGTGGCAAAAACTCCCGATAAAATTGCGGTCGTGTTTGAAGAGTGCAGCCTAAGTTATCAAGAACTCAATCAAAAAGCCAACCAGCTTGCTCATTACCTGTTACAACTCAAAAGAGAGCAACAGTTACCAGACAATCCATCGATCGCAATCTGCGTAGAGCGGTCGCTCTTAATGGTCATCGGTATACTTGCTATCCTGAAAGCAGGTGGGGCTTACGTGCCGATCGATCCAAATTATCCTCAAGAACGCATTCATTTAATACTCGAAGATAGTCATGCTTCTGTATTACTAACAACAAACTCTATTAAAAAGCAACTTCCCCTAGAAAAACTGCAAAATTCCTGTCAAGCCGTGTGTCTGGAGCAAGAAACATGGTGCGATCGCTCAACGGACAATCTCAAAGCACAAAGCAGCTCTGATGATTTGGCTTATGTCATTTATACTTCTGGTTCCACAGGGCGACCTAAAGGTGTTGCCATTACACACTATAGCCCGGTAGTTCTGTTAAAGTGGGCGCATTCCGTCTTCAGTGCAGAACAGCTAGCAGGTGTCTTAGCATCAACCTCAATTTGTTTCGACCTCTCTATTTTTGAAATTTTTGTCCCCCTGACTCAAGGTGGTAGTGTCATTGTAGTTGAAAATGCACTTTACATTGAGCAAGCACGTAAGAGTATTGTACCGATTACGTTGATTAATACTGTACCAAGTGCTGCTGCCGAACTGCTCAATATGAATGGGATTCCAGCAAGTGTCCGAGTTATCAATTTAGCTGGCGAACCATTAAAAAATAGTTTGGTACAAGCTATATATCAAAGCACATCTGTGACAGAAATTTATAATCTCTATGGTCCTTCTGAAGACACAACTTATTCTACTTTTACAAAAGTTGCTAAAAATGCTCAGTATGAACCAACTATCGGTAAGCCGATCGCCAATACCCGGATCTATATTCTAGATAGCTACAACCAACCCCTTGCTCCTGGTATTCCTGGAGAACTCTGTATTGCAGGTGCAGGTTTAGCACGGGGTTATTTGAACCGTCCCGATCTGAGCGCAGAAAAATTCATTAACCTCAACTTGTTCAACCAAACTGAGCGGGTTTATAAAACTGGCGATCTAGCCCGTTGGTTACCTGACGGCAATTTGCAATACTTAGGTCGCATTGATTATCAGGTTAAACTCCGTGGTTTTCGGATTGAATTAGGTGAGATTGAAGCATCATTAGTCAAACATCCAAAAATTCAGGAAGCTGTTGTCATTGTACGGGAAGACAGCGATCGCGATCGCACTCTAGTGGCATATATTGTTCCAACAGCGACAGAGGATGAAGATTTCCAAGGTCAACAGGTAGAACTGTGGCAGCAAGTCTTTAATGATACTTACCTCAATAACTTGAATTCACTAGACGATCCAACTCTCAATCTAGCTGGCTGGAATGATAGATATACGGGAAAACCCTATTCCAAAGAGGCGATGCAAGAATGGAGAGATACAATAGTTG